>CAMFHA010000094.1 GCA_945952115.1 uncultured Legionella sp.
GGAATTCTAATGCTTTTTATTTAAACTGCAACTTCATGTGCGTAACATGAGTAAAGTAATCACTTTCGGCATTGTATCACTGACTGAAAATAAACAATATCCTTTCGCAGTTGGTATACAATCTATACCTAAATTACCTATTTTATATCCTGAAGTATTAATTTTAATACCAACATAGGAGTACATATGATTAGGGATAGTGGTTAAAATTCTTAATACGAGTGCATTAATATTATAATTCTGACAACTCACAGGCCCTTTTCCATTTAGACACAAGGTAATATTCACATTTCCAGACGTTCCTGTTGCTGAAATAGAAAAGAGAGAACCTGTGGCAGCAAAATTTGCTTGGCAGAATAGTAATGTAAATAAAATCCCTAGTGTTATAAAAACTCTTTTCATTTTATTGTCGCTATAAAAATCTTAAATTGCTGCTAGAATATATCCTCTCATTCCTCTGACTGCATGTTGGTTGATCAACGAAAGATTAGAAGATCATGATGCTTGGCTTAAAATTAAAAGAATTTCATTAATTGTCTCGTGTGGATTTATTGCGTTTGTAATAGGTCGTCCAATAACTAAATAATCACTACCCTCTTCACTAGCTTGTTTTGGCGTCATAATTCTGGATTGATCATTTAAAGCATTACCCGGTAATCTTATTCCGGGTGTTACTGTTAGGAAATTATTACCGCATAAGTGTTTAATTTTTTTTACTTCTAAGGCAGAGCAAACAACGCCATCTAAACCAGCTTTTTTTGCCAATTGTGCTAAGTCCTCTACCTGCACTGTTAACGATTTATTAATACCAATATTTAATAAGTTTTCTTCTTTAAAACTAGTTAAAACGGTTACGGCAATAAGTATAGGTTTATCTTTCTTATAAGGTTCTAAAGCCTTGACTGCAGCGTCCATCATTTCTAATCCACCTGATGCATGAACATTTAACATCCATACACCCAGATCTGCGCTTGCTTTACATGCTCTAGCCACAGTATTTGGAATATCATGAAATTTTAAATCTAAAAATATTTTAAATCCTTTATTAATTAATTGAGTTACAAAAACAGGACCCCATAGAGTAAACATCTCACTTCCAATTTTTAATGCACATAAGCCTGGATCTAATTTATCAATCAGATCCAGCGCATCATTTTTATTGCTAAAATCTAAAGCGACTATTAATTTAGAGCTCATGGCACTTTCTATGCGTAATCAAAAGATAAAGCTTTTTCTACAGCGTTAACAATTTTAAGCTGATCTTCTTCTTTTAAATAGGGATGCATCGGTAAACTGACCACTTTTTGACTCGCTTGCTCTGAGTAAGGGAAACCACCACGTTTATAATTTAAATAGCTTAATGCTTTTTGCTCATGCATCGATATAGGATAATGAACGGCTGTTGGAATACCCTCTGCCTGCATTCGAGATTGAAACTCTTCTCTATTATTCACTTCAATAGTATATTGAGCATATACACTAGTATTATGCTGATGAATAAAAGGAGTTTTTACTAAAGAGGAAAATAACTCATTATACTTGTTTGCCACTCGTTGACGAAGAATAACTTCTTCAGGGAATAATTTTAATTTTTCTAGTAATATTGCTGCTTGAATAGTATCCATTCGCCCATTAATACCTACTCGACTATGACAATAACGTGCATTTTGACCATGAAGCCTTACTTCAAGTAGTTTTTGTGCAATTGCATCATCATTAGTAAAACAAGCCCCGGAATCTCCATAACCACCTAAAGGCTTGGATGGAAAGAAGCTAGTACAACCAATAGTTGATAAGGCACAAGAATAATTTCCTTTGTAAGTAGCGCCAAAACTTTGAGCACCATCTTCAATAACAGGAATACCATGTTGTGTAGCAATAGCATTGATTTCATCAAAATCAGCACATTGCCCATATAAACTTACAGGCATAATAGCTTTAGTCTTTGGAGTAATCACTGCAGCAAGTTTTTTAGTATTAATGTTGTATGTAGCAGGATCAATGTCTACAAAAACAGGAATAGCCTGACATAAAGCAATTACTTCTGCTGTTGCAAAAAAGCTAAAAGGACTCGTGATAACTTCATCACCTGGTTGAATATCTAAAGCCATTAAAGCCATCAATAAAGCATCAGTACCACTTGAATTAACAATAGCATGCTTTACCCCAACAAAAGCAGCCAATTGCTTTTCTAATTCATTAATTTCTGGTCCCATTATATACTGACCATGGTTTAATACGTTTTTTATACTATTAAGAATATCATTTTCAATTAAAGAATATTGGGTTTTTAAATCAATAAATTGCATTATTATCTCTTTTATAAGTTAGTATTTAGTGAATGCTAAGCATTCACGCAATGGCCTCAACTTAACCATTATTTCTTTAAGGAAAGTCCCTTCCTTCGAGAGCACTGTCATTAATCAAGACTATAGCCACGCCTTACATCATCCTCAGATCAATTCGTAAAACGAAGAGAACATGGATTTTCTTAACTTAATAGCAATCTCTCAAGAGGAGAGTGCTTAAGTTAACGGCCTATTAATCACCTTCCAAACCATGTATAGGTTTCATTTTACCCCATTGTTTACAACTTGGACAATGCCAATGTAAATGTTTTCCACCAAATCCACATTGCCCACAACGATAAATAGGTTTATTATCTAAAAATTTGCTTGTTATATCATATAACATTTGCAATTTTTCTCGAACTTTTCCCTGAGCAGATTCTAAATGCCAATAAATTAAGCGATTTAATCCTTTAATTGAAGGATGTTTACTTAAATTACCAGCAACAAAATCAATAGCAGCATCTCTGCTTTTTATTTGGTTTAAATATTCAGCAATCACAAAAATAACAGAAGCTCTTGGATGTTCTTCTAAAGTATGTTCAAGAAAATGGATACAATCCGACATTAAATCCAATTCTTTATGACAAAAAACTAAAGGCTCGATAATTTCTGTCAAAAACTCTGCGTCTTGTTGAGGGACACGTTTTAATGATTTTATAGCTTGTTTATATTTACCCTCTTTTATCTCAAGATGAGCATGCATTAAACTAGCTCTTACTGATTCAGGATCTACTGATATAGCTTGTTTTATACAATAAGCCGCTTTATCCATAGCATTTATTTTTAAAGCTTGGGCTGCCATTTCACAATAATAGTGAGCAGCTTGGTGATGAAAACTGCTTCCAGTAGAAATTTCTAATTTTTTTACAATATCCAGCGCTTTTTCCCATGCTTTTTCTTGCTGATAAATAGCCAATAAACCATGTAAGCTACTTGTTTCTTTACTACCACCTAACTCTACAACCTCTAAAAATATACGCTCTGCGCGATCAAATACCCCTGCGCTCATGTAATCTTGGCCTAAAGCCATTAGCGCTTCTTTTCGCTGTAATATACTTAATTGGGGACGCGCGATTAAATTTTGATGGATACGTATAGCTCGATCCACCTCCCCTCGCCTCCTAAATAAACTACCTAAAGCAAGATGAGTCTCTACCGTATCACTATCTACTTCAAGTAATTTTATAAAAATATCAACAGCTTTATCAGGTTGTTCATTTAATAAATAGTTAAGTCCTACCACGTATTCACGAGATAATTTATTAGAAACATGCGCATTTTTATTAGAATTATTGCGATTTGCAATCCACCACCCTGACCAAGCAGCAGCTGGTAATAATAATGGCCATAAGTTAATCATTAATTAACTCCTCTCTCACGATATACTTTTTGTCCTTAAGTTTTCTCATAATAAACGTATTAATGTTGATCTTGTAAAGGAATTGAACGTAAATTTTTAATTTCTTTTTCAGTAAGCTTTAATTGATTTTTCATTTTACGGCATTCAATTTTTACACGCCAATAACGATGGATAAAAAGACAAAAACCAAGAATTACACCCACACCCAGCATAATAGTCATCAGAACTGAAATCGGCATAGAGACAGTCTTAATGTAAAAATTCACCTCAACTGATGATGCATTTAAAGCAGCAAAACTAACTCCAATAATAATAAGTAGGATATAAAAAAGGAGTAACAATAAGCGCATTCAACTTTCCTTTCTACTGATTTAAATAATTGACACCTATCATAGCATGAACCAATCTAAGATTTTAGGATAACACAGGGTATTTTTATCAAAAAGACTCAAGAGAATCCATTTCATCGATATTTTTTTCAAAAAATGCACATCAATTTAGGAGCTATTCAAATAAACATGTTTGCTAAGGGGGCTAGAAAGAAGATTCATCATCTAATTTTTTTAAGAATGCTAGTTTTTCAGAAATTTTAATTTCCAATCCACGCGCTACAGGTTCATACCAATGAGGCTCAGGCATACCATCAGGAAAATAATGCTCTCCAGCAGCATAAGCATAAGGCTCATCATGCACATAGCGATAAGAATGCCCATAATCAAGATCTTTCATTAATCGAGTTGGCGCGTTACGTAAATGCAAAGGGACTTCTCGAGATTTATCTTTTTTTACAAAAGCCATCGCTTTGTTATAAGCCATATAGCCAGCATTACTTTTCGCTGCAACGGCTAAATAAATAACGGCTTGAGCTAAAGCTAACTCTCCTTCGGGCGAGCCTAAGCGTTCATAGGTAGCAGCAGCATCATTAACAAGCTGCATTGCGCGTGGATCAGCTAATCCAATGTCTTCCCAAGCCATTCTAATAATACGTCGCATTAAGTAAAGAGGATCTACTCCACCATCGAGCATTCGGCAAAGCCAATACAAAGCCGCATCAGGATTTGAACCACGAACTGATTTATGTAAAGCAGAAATTTGATCATAAAACTGCTCACCATTTTTATCAAAGCGTCTCTGATGTCCAGCTAAAGCATCTTTGAGAAAGTTTTTAGTAATATGAGTAATATTGTTCGTTTTAACTGCTGTTTTTATTTGTTCTAGTAAATTAAGTAAACGTCTTGCATCACCGTCAGCGTAAGCAATCACTATTTTTTGCGCGTCTTTATCAAAATGTAAATGGGATAAGGCAAGCTGCTGGGCTCGATGAAATAACTCTGTTAGCTCTTCATCACTTAAAGTTTTTAAAACATAGACTTGTGCTCGAGATAACAGTGCTGAGTTCACTTCAAACGAAGGATTTTCAGTCGTGGCTCCAATAAAGGTAATTAAACCCGATTCAGTATAAGGTAATAAAGCATCTTGCTGTGCTTTGTTAAAACGATGAATCTCATCTATAAATAAAATAGTATGATGACCACCTTGCATCAAATTTTGTTCTGCTTGTTCTATCGCAAGACGAATATCTTTAACACCCGAAAAAACAGCAGATAATGCAATCCATTCGCAATTAAAAGCTTGGGCAGTTAAACGAGCAATCGTTGTTTTGCCAACACCAGGAGGCCCCCATAAAATCATGGAATGCATTTTTTCTCCTGCAAAACATAATTGCAACGGCTTCCCTTCAGCTAATAGATGGCTCTGACCTATTACTTCATCTAAACATTTTGGTCTTAATAATTCAGCTAAAGGCGGAGTTGGATTTGTTTTAAATAAACTCATAATATTTTACTGTTTAACTACATCTACTCCTTTAGGAGGTTTAAATTGAAATAATTGAGTCGATAATTTATTATTGCTTTTTATTTGTGATAAGGCTACATAAGTTACTTGACCCAATTGATCGTAAAGCTCTAAACCCGTTAATTGATCTTTACTAAAAATTAATTTAATACGTTGAAAATTTTCTTTTGGTGCTTTAGCTTTTAAATCAAAGACAGTGTCTTTCCCTTCAGCTTTTTCTGTAACATCAAAATCTTTAGATACTTGATTATCATAACCACTTAAAAATAAAGCAGCTGTTCCTCCTAAACCTTTATCTTGTTTCTTAACAGTTACTTGCTCTAATTCAACATCATAAATCCACATTTTTTGTCCATCGGCTACAATTAATTGCGCCATAGGATCAACTGTTTTCCAACGAAACCGCCCGGGTCTTTGCAAAGCCATGGTGCCAGAGGAGCGAGAAACTATTTTTTGCTTTGCTTTTACAATTTGCTTAAAATCAGCCGTCATTGTACTTAAAGCATTTAATTTATTTTGTAATGCCTCGCTAGAGGTTTCACTTAAAGCAAAAGCGGAATAGCAACACAAGGATAAAAGTAAGGCTATTTTTTTCATTTTTTATTCCTCTGTAATTGAATTAACCAATACATCTCGGTAACCGCCATCCAAAGGTCCAACAATTCCTGTACGTTCCATTTCCTCTACCATACGCGCAGCTCGGTTATACCCAATTTTTAATCGTCTTTGAACTGAAGAAATACTAGCTTTTCTTGTTTGAATTACAAACTCTACTGCTTGATCATACAAAGGATCTTCATCTTCAGCGGCTTGACCTTCTTCATCAAAATTACCATCACTTCCTTCAGCTGACATTTTTAAAATATCTTCAATATAATTGGGTTCACCACGTGCTCGCCAATCATCAGCAATACGATGAACTTCTTTATCATCAACAAAAGCACCATGCACACGCAAAGGTGCTCCGCTACCAGGCGCTAAATACAGCATATCACCATGTCCTAATAACTGCTCTGCACCTTGTTGATCCAGTATAGTACGAGAATCAATTTTAGAAGACACTTGAAATGAAATTCGAGTTGGAATATTAGATTTAATTAAACCAGTTAACACATCAACCGAAGGTCTTTGAGTAGCAAGAATCATATGAATACCTGCCGCTCTTGCTTTTTGAGCAATTCTCGCAATAAGTTGTTCTACTTTTTTACCGACTACCATCATCATATCAGCTAATTCGTCAATGACGACCACAACATAAGGTAAGGCTTGTAATTGTGGGGCACTGGTATCCATAGAGTCTGTTGGTTTCCATAAAGGATTAACTAAAGGCTCACCATTAGCCATAGCCTCCGTTATTTTAGTGTTAAATCCAGCAAGATTTCTTACACCAAGAGCTGCCATTAATTTATAACGACGCTCCATTTCTTCAACACACCAACGCAAAGCACTAGCTGCTTCTTTCATATCAGTGACTACGGGTGTTAATAAATGTGGAATTCCATCATATACAGATAACTCCAACATTTTAGGATCAACCATAATTAAACGTACTTCTTCAGGAGTAGCTTTGAATAAAATGCTTAAAATCATGGCATTGATTCCCACTGATTTCCCTGAACCAGTGGTTCCAGCAACCAAGAGATGAGGCATTTTTGCTAGATCGACTACCATTGGATGCCCTGCAATATCTACTCCCAAAGCAAGTGTCAAAGAAGATTGCGCTTGTTGATACACCTCTGCTGACAATACATCGGATAAACGTACCATTTCTCTAGCGTGATTAGGTAACTCTAAACCAACCACCGTTTTTCCGGGAATCACTTCAACCACTCGAACGGAAATGACTGATAAAGAACGGGCAAGATCCTTAACTAAAGCACTTAATTTACTAACTTTTACACCTGCTGCTAGTTGAAGCTCAAAGCGAGTTACTACCGGCCCAGGATGCACTGCAACAACATCGGCTTGTATACCAAAATCTAATAAATGTTGTTCAACACTTCTAGATAAAGTTTCCAACTCTTGATGTGTATATCCACCCATTGGCTTACCTGGTTGACCTTTATCTAATAAGGAAAGAGAAGGCAAACCTTCAATAACTACCGCATTATTTATTTTAGGTATTTCAAGTTCTTTTGTTTCTTTAATTAAAGAAGGTTTGACATTTGTTTTTTCTTTCATGTTTTCCGGCACAATCAGAGTCGGAACAGATCGCTCTTCTTTTTCTTTAGTTTTTTCCTTTTTTTCATTACCGAATAATTTAGGTAAAATTGGTTTTTTTTCTACTTTACAAGCATTCTCCATTGTTGGTAATTCTGGAGTTAGAATAGGGCTAGTATTAGCGGGTTTAAACTGAGTTTTATTTTTATAATTATCAAGTTGTACACCAACCATCTGAACTATCTTTTTAATAAAGTGCACAGAAGAGTAGAAAGCCGTTAAAGTATAATAACCAATCAGTTCTATTGCTTTTATCCAGGACAAACCAGTTAACCAAGTAATCCCGACTAAAAATAAGGCTAATAAAACCAAGATTGCTCCGTGTATATTAAGCATTTGATACCAAGCTCCTCCAACTGATTGACCAATAATACCCCCTGCACTATGAATAGTGTCTAATGCTTGAATTGAAGATTCAAGGCTCAATAAACCACATCCTCCAACAATCATTAGTACAAAACCAAAGCTACGCAAAAAAGTAACTGTTTTATCAAGTGTTTTTAAAGCACGAAAATCTTTTAGAACTGCCCAAGCAGTATAAACAATAATTAAAGGTAGAAAATAAGCAAAATAACCGAAAGCAAAATACAAAGTATCTGCCAAATAAGCTCCTACTTGACCTCCGGAATTAGCAACATCTGCTCCCGGTTGTGCTGCATGCGACCAACCAGGATCACTTAATTTGTAGGTAAATAAGGACAAAAGAACAAAAAGCGCCCCTGTTAAAATTAATATAAAACAGCCTTCAGTTAAGCGTTTTATCATAAAATCTGGCATGGTTTTTTTGGGAGTTCCAGCCCGTTTCCCTGATTGTTGTTTTGCCATAGGTATTTTAATGTAGTTGTTTTTATCCTAATATTCGTTATCTTAACACAAAATATATTAAGGAAGCAGAAAGAAATGAGTAATAGTACCCACCACCGCTTAATTATACTTGGTTCAGGTCCAGCAGGTTACACCGCCGCGGTCTATGCTGCAAGAGCTAATTTAAATCCAGTATTAATTACAGGCATGCAACCAGGTGGTCAATTAACAACAACTACTGAAGTAGATAACTGGCCAGGAGATATTGAAGGATTACAGGGACCTATTCTTATGGAGCGTATGCAAAGACATGCAGAGCGCTTTGATACAGAAATTATTTTTGACCATATTGTTCAAGTTGATTTAAAGCAAAGACCTTTTCATCTGCAAGGAGATAGTACTAGTTATACTTGCGATGCTCTGATTATTGCTACAGGTGCTTCAGCACGCTATTTAGGACTAGCCTCAGAATCAGCTTATCAAGGTAAAGGCGTTTCTGCTTGTGCTACTTGTGATGGCTTTTTTTATCGTAATAAATCAGTATGTGTCATTGGAGGCGGTAATACAGCCGTCGAAGAAGCATTATATTTATCAAATATTGCTGCATCAGTAACATTAATACATAGAAGAGATAGCTTACGAGCAGAGAAAATGTTGCAAGATAAGCTATTTTCAAAAACAGAAAATGGTAATATTAAAGTAATCTGGAATTCAGCTCTAGAAGAGGTTTTGGGTGACGACAGAAAAGTTACAGGAGTAAAGCTTCGTGATATACAAAATAATAATTGCCAACAATTAAATTTAGATGGTGTATTTATAGCTATTGGCCACACTCCTAATACTCAATTATTTGAAAACCAACTCGATATGAATGATGGTTATTTAAAAATAAAGTCTGGTCTGGAGGGTATGGCAACTAGCACTTCTATTCCAGGAGTTTTTGCTTGTGGTGATGTAGCTGATCACGTTTATCGACAAGCAATTACCTCTGCAGGTTTTGGATGCATGGCTGCACTTGATGCAGAAAAATATTTAGATATGCTTAAATAACGAAAGGACTATCATGAAACAGCACTCACCTCAATTTCTTAACCTGGTAAAACAAGCCAAACAAAAAATTCATGAACTCTCTGCAGAAACACTTAAATCAATGATAGATAGCGATGAAGAGCTTTATTTAATTGATGTTAGAGAAGATCATGAATGGGCTTCGGGTCATATTCCTACTGCCATTCATATCGGTAAAGGAATAATTGAGCGTGATATTGAAAAAACAATTCCTGATTTTCATGCTAAAATTATAGTCTATTGCAGCGGAGGTTTTCGTTGTGCCCTTGTTGCGAATATCTTGCAACAAATGGGATATAAAGATGTTCACTCCTTAGATCTAGGCTCTCAAGGATGGCTTGATGCTGGTTATAAATTAACTGAATCTTAAATTTTTAAATACAGAATGAAAGACTAAGATTGCCATTTTGTTTATTTTAGTGCACTATTCCAGTTTTAATAAATTTATTATACCCAAAATCTTTCAAGATACGAGATTTTGGGTATATATCACTGAGAGACCTATGGCAAAAGAAGATCATATAGAAATGGCTGGTACAGTAATTGATACCTTACCTAATACTATGTTTCGTGTTCAATTAGATAATGGACATATAATTATTGCCCATATTTCTGGTCGTATGCGTAAAAACTATATTCGCATTCTTACTGGAGATAAAGTAAAAGTGGAGCTAACTCCTTATGATTTAACCAAAGGTCGTATTATATTTCGTGATAAAAACTAATTAGGACGTAACGTTCAGACTCTTTCTGTTGAAGTGCAATTTTTCTTCGCTATTCTTCATCTTGAGTGTAGCGAAGGATTGTAAGTCTACAAAAAAATCGCACTTAAAATCACGCCCTTTCTGTTGTTACTATTTGCAAACAAAAACAGAAAAGCCTCGCATCAATAAGCGTAAACATTCACGCCTTTAAATCAAAAGACGTGAATGTTTACGCTTATAAAATCCTTTGTCTCGTCGTCTCTGATCAAGCCCGTCCAATTATAGCCTTAGGTTTTACTTGACATCACTGAAGATCAACGTGCCGTGGCTTGTCCGTGGTATCTAAGTGTGTTCGGAGCTCAATACTTCGAACCCCTGGATACCGCGGACAAGCCTTCCAATTAGCCTTAAGTTTTTGTTGACTATAAAGTCCGTTCATGCTGAGGAGGCGCGTTAGCGCCGTCTCGAAGCATAATCTGATAAAGCTCCCCAATCTTGACGAAATAGAGCTTCTTTTTTTCTTCTACTCCAACCTTGTATCTGTTTTTCAGCAATAAAAGCTTCTTCCCTTGTATTGAATGCTTCCGAATACATTAATTTTACAGGCAAACGAGTGCTGGTATAACAACTAGGAACTATTTTATTTTGATGTTGATATAAGCGATTTTCAAGGTTATCAGTATGACCTGTATAATAGCTGCTATCTCGACATTGAAGAATATATACATAAAACATGCCTAACTCCGTTTAGTGTTGGACTGATATGCTTCGAGACCTGATGTATCCCCACGAAAATGGATTG
>CAMFHA010000095.1 GCA_945952115.1 uncultured Legionella sp.
ATGAGTACGTCATAAATAGATGATTATAATCAATTTATTAGGACTAGGCTATAGACGATAAAATTCATCTTCATTATCAATATAGATATACGCTTTAACCTTTATTGCTTCATTTAAAAATGCTTCTGTTTTACAAGGACCATTTACTAGAATCTGTTTTGCTTTGGATATTGAGCGAGCTAATTTTAGTTCCCTTAAAGAAATAGCTTCAAATCCCTCTAAATAGGGTGCATTTTGTTTTAGAATAAACGGTGAATCATTAGTTTTTATTGAATAATATACTTTACAACTTATCTTTTGAGTCTTAATTTCTTCCAACATTAAGCTTATTTGATGTTAATGAAATGAAGGAATATAGAAGAATGCTGGAGTATTGAGTTGTGTTAATTGTTGCACCAAATCACTAGTCATTGTTTTTATCTTTTATATAGGCACTATTACCATTATAGACTGTACTGCTTACTCGTCCACAAGGTGCATCTTCATTATCTTTATTGAGAGGGGAATCAATGGATACGTCATAGTTATTTTCTATAGCCCATTGATAAAGCGTATCAATAGGTGTTGATAAAGAGTTTTCATGAGTAAAAATTAAGCTGTTGGGTTGAATATGTGCAAAATTAAGAGTAAAAATTGTAGGGTCAAGTAAAGTTGCAATATTATTTTTTATTGAATTTTGGTATTCGTCTTCTTCAAAGAACATAATCGAAACAGAAACTTTTCTATTTGTAGTTTGAGCATATTCTTTGAATAGAGGAATGCATTGTTTAATCGGTATTAATGAGGAGCAGCCTGTAATTGCTTTTCTATTGTTTTCATTAAAGCTGTTTAATGACCATTGTAATCCTAGGTTGGGGATGCGGCTAGTTTCAGCAAGGAAAGAAGTAAATGATTGAATAGATCCCAAGGCGATAGTCGAAATAATTTGTTTGGGTGCTGAAAAAGACTGAGCAATCTGACTTAATAATGTAGGTAATTCTTTATATTGTAGTGCATCGCCTCCTCCAAGATAATAAAAGCTATAGTTAGGCTTCGAAGCAAAAGGAATGTCTTTATTATTTCTTACTTGAAAATCAATCAATTGCCTTAAAAGTGAGCTTGGAATGTTGATTGGCTTAAATAAAGAGAATTCACACATTTTACAATTTGCAACGCAGCCAATGGAAAGAGGTAAACAGATATTGATGGTATTTTGAGCAAAATTCCAGGTTTCTATTAATTCACAAAATAAAAATTGTTCCCATTGAGGTAATTTAAATTGAAAGATATTAGTGAATTGTTGTTTATTATTTTTTTTTACCCAATCTAATGAGAGCCTATTGCGTTCAATTAATAAAAAATCTAAAGCAGCGTTTTTATAGTTTTTAAGAAATAATTCAATAGTTTGTATTAAGGGAATAATCCTATCAATTTCTTTTAAGAAATGATGCTTTTTAGTTTTAGAAGCAGCGAGTAATAAAGGTAAAATACTGTATTTAGACCATACAAACTCTTTAAGCATTCCAAGTTTATTATTGCTTTCTTGTAAACGATTAACACAATATTCTAAATCGTCTAACCATAGGGTTGCTCTATTATTTAAGTTGGGCTGAGTTAACCAATAATCATGACGATAAGAAACAAGGTGTTTAAATTTAAGAGTAGAGGAGGAGGCGTTTTGAAACAAATCTTCATAGTCTTCAGAAAAATATTTTTCTTCAATGAATTTATTTGCTTTTTCGCCTACTTCACATAGTCTACTAGTAGTTTTTTCCCAGTGGTCATATATCATCTGTAATCGTTCACTCCATATGTAGGAAAAGCTATATTTGGGTGTATTAACTTCCTCCTCTATTTATAGCCGCCTGTTCTCGTTGTATTCTCTCTTCTTCAGCTCTTTGTCGTTCGCGTTCAATAGTATCTAAATTGTCAAAAAATTGATTTAATCCACTAATAGTGGGTTGAGTTTGACGTCTTTGATCCAGTTGTTCACGTAATCTGATTCGCTCTTGTTCTTCGCGCACTCTTCTACGTTCACGTTCTAATTGCGCTCTTTCTTCTTGAGCCTCATTACTGGTTGTAGCTAGCGCCTGTTCGTTTCTGCGTACTGAGGGATTCGCATTAGATTGAGGTAATAGCGAATGAATAGTGCGTTGCTTTAATTGCTTTTTAGAATAATCAGCTCTAAAAATGCATTGACCAAATTGGGATTGACGCTCTAAAAGGAGTTTATTAAAAAAAGTTAAACTATTAGGTGCGAACAATCCAAAAAAGTTTCTTTTGATTTTACAAATATCCCGGATAACATTTAATACTTGATCTTTGTTATTAGCATCAACCTCATTATTTCGTACCCACAGAAGCATTTCATTTAATTTATCTTGCTTAAATGTTTTTTTATCGATAAAAGGCCAAAAACCATTAGAGCCATGCTCCTCTAAATTATCTAAAAGATCATAAATTAGGTGAGAGAGCTCATTATTGTATGTTCTGCGAACAGGTGGTTGAGTACGCACAGTTGAGTTTGTTGACACCGAAGTTAATGGGGGTGGATTATTGATGTTGTTAATAGGCTGAATGATGGCAGAAGATGGAGTTGGTGTAACCACTGGAGGCACCATTTTCGTGGCGGCAACAGGTCTAGATTGTGTATTCGCTTGAGTTTGAGCTACTGGGCGATGATAAGGTAATACTAGAGGATAGGGATCTTTGGGGTGTTGATATTCAGCCAATTTTTGCTCAAGATAACGAGGAATATCACTTCGTGGTCGTGCTAAAGAGGGAGAATAATGTTGAGTATATTGTTTATCTTCATTATTAAAGATTGAGATTGAAGCGTGAACTTGGCCAGGAAAGGTTTTGTCTAAAATCCATTTTATTTTAGCTTGATTGGCTGGCTCTAGTTCAATATAAAATACATCATGAGTATTATCAAAAGTTAATTGTCGGTGTTCAATTCCCAATAGAAGTAAAGCTGCTTGTAATCTAAGATGACGATCTTCCTTATAAGGTTGAAGTAGATCTTCTGCTCCTAATTCTGAAATCTTATCCATAATCGCTAGTTCAAAAAAAGGATCTAATACCATCCGATACGCTTGATCTTCTGTAATTTGCTCAATACGAGCGATATTCTCTTCACTTAGACCATCAATAATAAATCCACTACCTCCTTTGACAGGTTGCCCAGCATTATTGTGAGTTTTATAAGGCAAGTTATTAACTGTATTATTGTAGCGTACAGACGCAGTTAAATCCCCAGGTAAAGGGCGTCTAACGTCAATGTTTAATAATTCTAAAGCCCTTAAAAGCTTATAAGGTGTAGGGTCTCCGGGCGTATTGTTATTCAAGCTCTGCATTTCTTTGACTTCAGGGCTATTTAAGCCATATTGTTGCACCACTTGTTTATATATCCCAGAAGACATAAGTATCGCTAAGTGAATAGAATTTTGATAGATATCAGTAATTCCCCTTAGTGTTCGAATACTAGAAAGCGGGGCATTAATCACTATCTGACCATTTTCATCCTGAGTCACTTCACAGTTTCGTATTTGTGCATATTCTGCACTTTGTGGAGGAACATTTGGACCAATGCCTAAAGCATGAAGGTAGGCTAATATGGAGCGAATATCGTCTACTGTATTATATTTTAGTACTCGATCAACTGGCAGTTCTCTTCTGTCTTGAACAGCAACATAAAGACTTCTAGCCATTTGTGGTGTTAATACTAGGCGCTCTTGAGGTTCAGTTTGCTGGACTCTGTTTGTAGAGGGCTCATTAGTTGTTGTTTGTCCTTGCGTTGCGGTCTCATGGCGTGTAGGTAAAACAGGAGCAAAAGGAAGATCTTCTGAGAGGCGGTTCTCCGTTTTTAGTAATTCTACTAGGCGAGCTTGAGTTAACTGTCCTCTGGGATCATAGATAAGCCGCGGTTGATAATTTCGCGTATATTGTTCATCTTCTTTATTAAAGGGGATACTGTCAGGTAGTTGATAAAAGCGTTTTGTAATAAATTTTATTTTTGCTTGTTCTTTTTGCTCTAAGTAGATAGTGCAATTATCTTGAGGCGTGGCCCCAGATTCTACACGACGATAAGGTATCCTTAATAAAACCAAAGCATCTTCAATTCGTTCAGCCATGGGTTTAGTTTGATCTAGTAAATGTCCTTCTCCTAAATGGCGGATTTGACGTTCTAGCGCCTCTAAAAATAGAGGCTGGCAAACAAAGCGGTTCGCTTGATGCTCAGTAATTTCTTGAATTAAAAAGAGATCTGCTGGACTAATATTAGTAATAATGAATCCACTTCCACCTTTTTTTCTTATATGAGGATTGTTTTTATTGGCATGTGATAAATAAGGATGCTCGTTTAGCGTATTATTATAGCGAACGTCTTCGGGATTAACTCGAATACCCAGTAATTCTAAAGCTCTTAAAAATTTATGAGGAACATGATCATTATCCGGATCATCTAGATTATTGTTTTTTAATTCCTCATTCATAAAACGATAATCAGGATTGTCACTTCCCAGGTCTTCTTCTGCTTGCTTATAAAGACTAGAAGACATCACGAGCGCTACATGTATCGCATTAGAATATTCCGTCACTATTTGTTGGATAGCGTCAATAGTTGCTTGATTTACATTATCAATAACCATTGTTCCATCATCATTTTGGCTTATTCTGAAGTTTTTATTAATAAGACGATATTGTTGACTGTAAGGGTTATTTTCTTCAGCGAGCTTAATAAGATTGTTAATAAGTTTGGTTAAGGCTTCAGGATTGTTATACTGTAATACCTCTTCAAGAGGTAGTTCTTGCCTATCTTGTACGGCCACATAAATACATCGAGCCATTTCAGAGGTTAATACAAGCTGAGCATTTTGGCCAAGAACAGTGTGATTAAACTTATTTGAGGTAGCTGCATCTCGAATAGCACTTCTTACTTCAAGAAACAATTCTTGTGCTGCTGGATTAGATTGAAATTGGGAAAAAAACTCAGTATCTAATTGTTCAAAAACAGATCGATTATCTTCGGTTTTGGCTAATAATATTTTTAATTGCTTTCTATCTCTATTTTCTATGCTTGAAATAATTCTTGCTTTTATGGCATCGATAGACAATTCAATATGAGGAAGACTTGATGTTTCTCTTTTTACTAGAGATGCAGGTAGTTGTTTTTTTTGAGCAATAGCTCTTTGAAAAGGGCCTAAATTGAAATGATTAGGATGCTTTTCAAGATAGCTTGTAAAGTCTACAGAAATATTACCATCATACTGAAAAAATAAAGCATTGTTTTTGCGCTCTTTATCTAATATAAGAAATTCAACCAAATGCAATGCAGTGTTCACAGTGGAATAATGTGCACGAAAATTCTTTAATATTTTGTTCTTATGCTGAACTTCTATCGGAGCTTTTAATTTAAACTCTTGAGTATGATTATTAATAAAATTAATAATCGTGTCTTCAATTGAGTGAAAATCGTGGATAGATCTGGTAATAGCCTTAGCGAATTTTTTTGCTAAAACGGAGTTATTTTCAAGTATATCTCCAAAGTTGGTTCTTTTAGCTGTTAGCAAATTCCGATTATGAGCATAAAGATTAATTTCACCGAGAAAAAATTGTGTCAACGTGTTTAGAGTACCTTTAGATTGAGCTAAAGAAGTAGTTGGAATGAACTCTTCTAAGCTCACCTCTTCAGGGGAGAAATTAGGTTGTGATTGAGTGATTAGTGTTTCTAATAAGCTATTAAATTGATCATTATCTAAAGGATCTGAGGCCCAGCCGTTTTGATTGCCTTCTTCTTCAGGACCAAAAGTTATTGTTGCAAGGGTATATAGTTTCTCAATTGATAAAGAGTCTGCTTCTGTGTTTAAAAAAGAATTGCTTTCTTTCATTGCCTCCAAAATCTGATTTAAAAGGGCTCTGCTTAAAGCAATAGGCGGTTGAGGGTTATTTAATTTTATTTTTATTTGCTCTCTTAGCCTAGTTAGATTATTTAAAGGAGTAAATTGATGAAGTCTATTATATTCTTCCACTAAGAGGTTATAAAATTGCGCATTGGTTCTATTAATACTAAAAAGAGGTTTTTTGGAGCGTAGATTACTTGAAGGACTAGTATGAGGGATTATTTGTAGTGCATGTAGATTACTTTCTTCTGAATCTGATAAATCTTGTAATATTTGAGAACTACTTGAAAACGAATTATTTCTTATCGATTCAAGAGTGCTTATATAGGCCTCTGCTTGGTTTAAGCGATCTCTTGCTAATGTAGCTTCCTCCTCCTCATGATTTTCAAGAAGTTCATTAATATCATCTAATAATTCAAGACGATATCGTGTTAACACATGCAGAGCGGAATTTTTCTTTATTTGAGAATCACTAGCAATGCCCAAAAATTCTTTTGTTGAATCAGTTGCTCTACAGGTATTATCCAAGCCAATGTCATCACCAGAACTGATTGGAATCAGTAGGTGGACAACATTATCAGGTCCTATATAAATAAAAGGAGGGTTAACCTCTTCAGATAATCTGATTTTTAAAGTGGTAGGCGATTCAGGCTTCACTGAGACAGAAGTATTTTGAAATAGGTCTTTTAACGATTCTTTTGATTCTGCATCTAAGTTAAGTGTTACATTATTATTAGCTGTTCTAAACACTAAATTGAGTGAGCTAGTGCTTTTGGTTTCTTCTTCTAGAGACTTCAAGACCTGGTTAAATAATTGCTTAATTTCTTTTGAAGCTAAATTCACATTGTTTTTAGAAAGCTCTTCATTCAGTACATATTCATTAGCAGGTTTAAATGCATTTTCTCGAAGTATATTTTTAGCCACATTTAATTGTTCACTAGTAAAACTCATATTTATTCTCAGCAATAATTTGAAATTGAAGTTCTCAATATGTTTCAATTTTAGCCAAAAACAAAATTCTTTACAAGCAAAAAATAAATAGATGACATTCAGTTAATGCGAGCTATGGATAAAATAAATAGAGTAGCCTGCTCTAGCTAACTTACTCTCTTAAACCTACTCCTTTTTTTAAGAGGATTAGATTAATTGCAATTAAAATAAATAACATCAAACAAATAATACTCATTGCAATTCCCATATCTGCATTTTCTTCACCGATCATGGCATGTCTCAATGCATTAGTAGTATGAAAAATCGGGTTAAAATAGGATAGTTTTTGCCAAAAATCCGGAAGCATTTCTATGCTATAGAATACGCCACCTAAATAAGTTAGAGGAGTAAGTACAAACGTAGGAATAAGCATAATATCATCAAAATTACGAGCAACCATGGCATTGGTAAAACCCGCTAAGGAAAAAACAGCAGATACTAAAACAACTACGAGTATAGTCATAGGTAAACGATCAAAAGGAATAGTTAGAAAAAAACTCGCAATAATAAAAACAAGAATAGCAACAATAACACCTCTTAATATTCCACCAATCACATAGCCTAAAAGTAAAAGACTATAATGCATAGGGCTGACTAACATTTCTTCAATATTTTTTTGAAAGCGATTGCTAAACAAAGAAGAAGAGACATTTCCATAAGAATTAACTATAACCGCCATCATTATTAGTCCTGGAGCGATGAATAAGGTATAGTTAACGCCATGAATGGTGCCTATCCGTGGTCCAATTAATTTGCCAAATATTAAAAAATACAAGGTGGTGCTAATCACTGGCGGTAAAAAAACCTGACTGGAAATACGAAACATACGAATTAATTCGCGTCTTACTAGGGTATATACTGCAATACTTTGTTGTTTAATGGCCATTTTTTATTAAATCCATAAAAAGCTCTTCTAAGCGATTGGTTTTATTGCGCATGCTGTGAATTTTAATTCCATGCTGATCTAACATCTTAAAAAGTTCATTTAAAGACAATTGATTACTTACTTGTAGTTCAAAACTATTCGCATCAATTAAATGAGATTTAAATCCCATTTCGGGTAATTCACTTAGTGTATTTTCAGTATTAAATACAAAAGTCTGATGATGGAGGCTATTTAATAAGGTTTTCATTGAGGTATTTTTTATTATAATGCCTTTATCAATGATCGCTATATTTTTACACAATTGTTCCGCTTCCTCTAAATAATGAGTAGTGAGAATAATCGTGGTTCCTTGTGCATTGGTTTCAGTTAAAAAATCCCACATGCTTCGTCTAATTTCTATATCAACCCCAGCGGTTGGTTCATCAAGAATTAATACTTTAGGTTGATGGATTAATGCGCGAGCAATCATTAAACGTCTTTTCATTCCTCCAGAAAGATGCCGCACAATAGAGTTTCTTTTTTCCCATAAGCCTAAACGTTGTAATAATGCTTCTGCTCTGGGTTGTGCAAGATGACGAGAAACGCCATAATATCCTGCTTGATTGAGAAGAATTTGCTCACAGGTTTCAAAAATACTTAAATTAATTTCTTGAGGAACTAAGCCTAAGCAAGATTTGGCTTCTGTTGGATGAGTTGCCAAATCATAACCATGAATTTTAATAGTTCCTGAGCTTTTATTCACTAAAGTAGTGATTAATCCAATAGTAGTTGATTTGCCTGCGCCATTGGCACCTAATAAAGCAAAAAAATCTCCTGATTTGACGTTCAGATCGATTGCTTTAACTGCGTTTACTCCATTGGCATAGGTTTTAGATAACTGATTAATTTCTAGGGCGTACATAATTGTTTGTTAAAAGAAGTCTATTTGATACTATAAGGGTGGTAGGGTTATCTGTAAAGATTAATAATGAACATTAAAAGGACTTCAAAGTGAAATTGCAATTTTTAGGAAGTGGTTCAGCATTTACTCCTTTGACTGAAAATTTTCAATCAAACATGATTATAAAAAGTGCTAACAAGTATTTATTAATTGATTGTGGCTCTGATGCAAGACATTCTGTGGCTGCAGTGGGTTTAACTCATCAAGATATTGATAGTGTCTATATCAGTCATTTACATGCAGATCATGTAGGTGGTTTAGAATGGCTAGCATTTACTAATCGTTTTGGTCGCTCACCTAAAAAAACAAAACTTTATACTCATCCTTCTTTAGTGGATCGATTATGGAATAATGTCTTATCTGGTGGTTTACAATCTATAGAAGGAAATCGACCTGCGTGTTTAGCAGATTTTTACCAGATAATGCCCATTAAGGAGGATACATTTATTTGGGAAGATATAGTGTTTAAATTAATTAAAACCGTACATACGTGTAATGGTAGTGAACTTTCTCCTAGTTATGGCTTATATATTACAACAGCAAAAAAAAGTATTTTTATTACTACCGATACGCGTTTTGAACCTACGCATTATGATGATTATTTTTTAAAAGCGGATTTGATTTTTCATGATTGCGATACGGCAAGCTATCCAAGCCCAGTTCATGCCCATTTCTCTGAGTTAATTAAATTGCCTTCTTCAATCAAGTCTAAAATGTGGTTGTATCATTATAGTTCAAGTAAAGGAATAGATCCTACAGCATTTGGATTTTTAGGTTTTGTAAAAAGAGGACAAGAATTTGTTATTTAAAAAGCACTGCGTGTTTTCATCCAACCAGCAATGCTATAGCGAGTTTGACGAGTAAGCGCGACTTCATGGGGTAATTCGCTATTAAAACAAATGAACCGATTTCCTAAAGGAAGTATTTCTTGCAATAAATAATCTTCTTTTGAGTAAATTGTTAATTGACCTCCAAAAGAAGCTTGCCAATGCTCATTTAGATAATAAACACAAGAAATTTTTCTATTTTTAGTTGTTTGAAATTGATCACTATGTTTTTTATAAAAAGAGCCAGGTTGATAGATTGCAAAATGCGTTTCAAATTCATGTAAACTTAAAAATAAAGAATGATTTAAAGCTTGTCGCATTTCTTGCATGAGATCTAAAAAATTTTGAATACTTTGATTTTCCTTAAACAGATCTAGCCAACAAATTTCATCTCTTCTTATTTCGATATGATGCTGAGTTTGAGTTGAGCGTCCTATTTTAGCTTGTTGAAATGAGCCTTGTTGATGATATTGCTTAGCAATAATACGTAATGCCTGGGCATGCTCTTCAGGTAAAAAATTATCGATGATATGATAGCCTTGGACACATAAATCATTAATCATTAAATCGTACGGTTCATTCATTTTCTTGTTGTTTTTCCTGTAAGTAAATACTCATATTCACGCCATTCGGGCATAAATTGATTCATTAGATGATAAAAACGTTGATTATGGCTTGCTTCTAATAGATGAACTAGCTCATGTACTAAAACATATTCTAAGCAGACAGTTGGTTTTTTTATAAGATTTAAATTTAACCAGATACGTTGAGCTCGTGTATTACAAGAACCCCAGCGGGTTTTCATTTTTTTTATTCCCCATTCTTTGACTTTAACTCTAATTACGGATTCCCAATAGTTAATTAATGAAGGAAGTAGTGCTTGCATTTCTGTTTTATACCAATGCTCTAAAAGCATTTCGATCTGAGCCAAATTAAAATCATGAGGAAGATAGGCATAGAGAGAATGATCTTGGCATTCTACATGAGAAGGTCCATGATGCTCTTGTATAATTAGAGTATACGATTTTCCTTTAAATGGAATTACACTGCCTGTTCGAAAAGATTCTTCTTTTACTGGCGTGCATTGTGTAATCCGTTGACGTTGGGTTTCAATCCAAAAGCGATGCTTTTGTAAAAAGCTGATAATGGTTTTTTCTTTAAAATGAAAAGGGGCGCTTACTTTAACTGTACCGTCGGGAGGATAAATACGTAAGTGCATATTTTTAATGGGTTTTTTAATAACCTCTATTGCTAGGCCATTCATTTCAATAATCATATACAAAGAAAAAGAGAATTTTTAGGGATTATAGCGATATATGCCCATTCTACCTGAAGATCTTGGTTTTTCGCTATCGTTTTTTGCGCCTGCGGCAGGGAAAGTCGCGAAAAAACCAAGTTCTTCAGGTCTCGAGTTTAGCCATTATTCCCTAATCCGTTCGCCCTGAGGAGTGTGCATAGCACGCGTCTCGAAGGGTTGGATCTTGTACAGAAAAC
The DNA here is from genome assembly GCA_945952115.1 of uncultured Legionella sp. Taxonomy (GTDB): domain Bacteria; phylum Pseudomonadota; class Gammaproteobacteria; order Legionellales; family Legionellaceae; genus Legionella. Next base: position 11,017 of record CAMFHA010000095.1, read on the forward strand.
ATAACGACTAT
>CAMFHA010000096.1 GCA_945952115.1 uncultured Legionella sp.
TCTAGGTTTTCTTTTCCCGCCAACGTAGTTGGCTCTGAGCGAAGCGCCTTGATTACAGCAAGATATATTTCATAAATTAGCTGATATTGCTCAACCAGGAGCAATTCTTGCACTCAGTGACTATGTTCTTCTAGGTGATGATCAAGATCCAATTCTTGATTTTTCTAATAAATTAATGTGTCCACCATCAATCAATAATTTGAAGACCTGGCTAAACCAGGCAGGCTGGGAAATTATCGGGGAATTTAATCTGTTAGAAAAATACCAACGTTGGTATAGTCATTTTTTGCAGAAACTCGACGAATCTCATTCTAGATTATTATTAGAGTTTGAAGATGAAGCGATCAATAGGGTCAAAGATACGTTTCAAGCAATTTTAAACAAGATCAATAGTAAAATTTGGAATGGAGGCCTTATCTATGCTCAGTTTAAAAAACACCTGTTTTTTGAAAACAAACCCACCGACAGCCATGCACATGAAGAAATTAAATTATATGCTAAGCAGCACTTGGGTACTAATTGATAAACAATATTATTGTGGATAACTTTTCCTTTTCATTAGAGCAGAGTATAATTCTATTTTTTATAGATGATTAAATAACTCTAGAAAAAGCAGTTGAAGGCTTGCATAGCAGCCCTCAACTGCTTTTTCTAGGATAAATATCCCTTATTTTTGTTCCTTATTCATCCGTAAATTTATCTTGTTAATTGTCTTGCTGTCTAGCTGCTTCAATGGCAGTATTTATATCTGTGGATAATTATTTTAACTTTTTTCTACTCTTATTTAATGAGGAGTTTTTTTGTGTCCGCAACTGTTTGGCAAAAATGTTTGGGTTTATTACAAGATGAGTATTCTACCCAACAATTTAATACCTGGCTAAGACCATTGCAAGCGCATACGGAAGAACAGCGTTTTGTTTTGCTTGCGCCAAATCGCTTTGTAGTAGATTGGGTTAAAAAGCATTTTTTCTCACGTATTGAAGAGTTAATTAATCAATTTTGCGGGGATGAGATTAAAGCGGTTTCTATCGAAATAGGAAGTAAACCTGCTGTAGAAACAAGTCCCAATGTTTCTTCATCCTCTTCTGAGTCTAGTACTATTCCAATTACTATTGCTAAACCCGCTGTGAAAAAAGCAGTGGATTATAAAACGAGTCATTTGAATAAAAAATTTGTTTTTGATAGTTTTGTTGAAGGCAATTCCAACCAATTAGCTCGTGCTGCTTCAATGCAAGTGGCTGAGAGACCTGGTGATGCGTATAATCCTTTATTTATTTATGGAGGAGTTGGATTAGGTAAAACTCACTTAATGCATGCTATTGGGAATAATATTTTAAAGAATAATCCAGAAGCTAAAGTGTTGTATTTACATTCTGAACGTTTTGTTGCTGATATGGTTAAGGCTTTGCAAACGAACTCTATTAATGAGTTTAAACGGTTTTATCGTTCTTTAAATGCCTTACTTATTGATGATATTCAGTTTTTTGCTGGAAAAGATCGTTCTCAAGAAGAATTTTTCCATACTTTTAATGCGTTGTTAGAAGGGCAGCAACAAATTATTTTAACCAGTGATCGTTATCCTAAAGAAATTGAAGGGATGGAAGAACGTTTAAAATCACGCTTTGGCTGGGGCTTAACTGTAGCAGTAGAACCTCCTGAGCTAGAAACTCGAGTAGCTATTTTAATTAGCAAGGCAGAACAATCGAATATTGATTTACCGTATGAAGTCGCTTTTTTTATTGCTAAACGAATTCGTTCTAATGTAAGAGAGCTTGAGGGTGCTTTGCGTCGTGTTATAGCAAATGCACATTTTACTGGAAAACCAATTACTATTGAATTTGTACATGAAGCATTGCGTGATTTACTTGCTCTTCAAGATAAGTTAGTCACTATTGAAAATATTCAAAAAACCGTTGCTGAGTACTATAAGGTCAAAGTGGCTGATATCTTGTCAAAAAGAAGAAGCCGCTCGATAGCTCGTCCACGACAGATGGCTATGGCCTTGAGTAAGGAGTTGACTAATCATAGTTTGCCTGAAATTGGTGATCATTTTGGTGGGCGTGATCATACAACGGTTATTCATGCTTGTCGCAAAGTGAAAGAATTAGTTCAAGATGATAGTGATTTTGCTGAAGATTATAAAAATTTAATGCGTATTCTTTCTTCTTAATCAGGAGTTTAATCTTGTTCGAACTAGTAATTAAAAAAGAAGACTTACTTTTACCTTTGCTTACCGTTGCTGGTGCTGTAGATAAAAAACAATCTTTGGCAATTTTATCTAATTTTTTATTGAAATTAACCCAAGGTGTTCTTCATATAACGGCAACAGATTTAGAAATTGAAATATCAGCACGCGTTGCTTGTGAATCTAATCAAGTTGAAGGTGCTATAACAGTCCCTGCAAAAAAATTTATTGATATCATTAAATCGCTTGAAGATAAAACGAATCCTAAATTAGTATATAATAATGGTGTGGTTAATATTAAAGCAGATCGAAGCTCATTTAAATTAGCTACTTTGCCAGCGGAGCATTTCCCTATTAGTGAGGAAGAATGCAATGAAGTAGAATTACCTATTTCTCGAGTTGATTTGCTTTATTTATTACAGTCCACACATTTTGCTATGTCTCAGCAAGATGTCCGAGTGTTTTTAAATGGTTTGTTTTTAGATTTTGAGCCCAATATTATTTCTTCTGTAGCTACGGACGGGCATAGAATGGCGATAAATCGTTATTCCTGCGCAATTAACGCTACTAATAAGTTGCTTATCCCCAAAAAGGGCGTTCAAGAGTTGTTGCGTTTATTGAATAGTATTGATGATGAACAAGTCTTATTGGTAGCAGGAAAATCTCAAGTTAAATTAATAACTAACCAATTTGTTTTTTCTTCTAAATTAATTGAAGCCCGTTTTCCCTCTTATGCACGTGCTATTCCAAAAAACCAAGATAAAACCATTTTAATTGATGGCGCTAGTTTGAAACGCTCTTTGGCACGAACAATTATTTTAGCTCACGAAAAATCTAAAGCTGTATTACTACACTTGCAAGAAGGACAATTAACGCTGATAGCTAACAATAATGAACAAGAAGAAGCTGTTGAGACTTTGCCTGCTGAAACCCAAGGTGATGAGTTAAAAATTGGTATTAATGCTACTTATTTGTTAGATGTTTTAAATTATTTTGGTGAAGGCATGATACGTTTATCAATGTCTACTACTGACTCTAGTATTCTTATTGAGTCTTTAGCCAATGAAACTTATCAGTATATTATTATGCCAATGAAGTTATGATTTTAAGCGATTTAAAGATACATCATTTAAGAACGGTTTCTTCAGCGCATTTACAACTAAATCCACGATTTAATTTTATTATTGGTCCGAACGGTAGTGGCAAAACCTCTATTTTAGAAGCTTTGTACTTATTAAGCTGTGGACGTTCTTTTCGTTCTCGTGAAATTGCTCCTATCATTTCTTTTGATCAAGAACGTTTAACAGTTTTTGCACAATCAACAAATGACTCAACGATTAGTATTCAAAAAGCAAAAAACGCGCCTACTCAAATAAAATTAAACAATCAATTTTGTTTTGCTACCAGCGAGCTTGCTTATACTTTGCCTTGCCAAGTGGTGTATGCGGATATTTTTCAAATAATTGATGCCAGTTCTTCTATTCGTAGATCTCTTCTTGATTGGGGATTGTTCCACGTGAAACCTCAATATCTTGTTTTATGGAAAGAGTATAAACGAGTTTTAAAACAACGGAATGCTTTATTGAAGTTGGCAAGTAATTATGATCAATTCCTTCCCTGGGATAATCAGTTGGCTTTATTAGCTGAGCAGTTGGATAGCATGCGTCAAGACTATTTTAAATTATGGCATAAAGAATTCTTAGAAGTCATTGCTTTATTGACTTCAACACCCTGTAAATTAACTTATTATAAAGGATGGGATAGAAAACAAGCCGGCAAGCCTTTACAAGAATTATTATTTGAGCATTTTAGCAGTGATAAACAGCGACAATATACTCAATATGGTGCTCATCATGCTGATTTAGTACTTGATTCTTATGATCTTAAAGCAAAACAAATCTTATCGCGTGGTCAACAAAAAATCATTTTAATTGCTTTGAAACTGGCTCAAGGGCGCTTAATAAAGCAGGATTGCCTTTACTTATTTGATGATCTTCCAGCTGAGTTAGATGAAATTCATCAAAATAATTTATTTAATTATCTGCATAATCATCCAGGACAATATATTATTACAGCCACTAGTCAGTTGGTACAAGAGCAATCTATTCCTGATGCGCATAAAAAAAGTTTTACAATTACTTCTGGATGTACTTATTTAAACGATGTTTCACGTGAAACACTGTAGTATTACCGACTAAATTTAAATTAGGCTTATTTGAACGAGGCGAAGGAATGTACATTTGTGCTGAATTAAAGCTAAGTGAGAATGCTAGGAAGTATAAACCATAGTGGTCAATGCTATATTAAGTTTATATTAAAGGGGATATAAAGTATTCTGATTATTAAGGTTATTAACATCTAGGAGAATTAATAATAACTTTAATGGATTTTGATAATGTTTCCCCTTCTTCAATTCCCTCTTGTATTTCTTCTAACATCTTTTTTCTTGCATTAGATAAATTCTTTCTATCAATGTTATCGGTGTTAGGAATGGTAAAAAGACGATTTTTATAATAATTATGCGTATAACTCATGTTGGGTAGCACATGAAAAACAAAATGTGTATTATCTACGTGTAATAAATTGCTATATCCTTTGACAGTTATTTCTCTGTTTATTTCTGGATTCGATTTAATGACTGTAACTAGTTTTTTTAGTAGTGAGTCTGAGAGCTTATCATTAGCCTCTGTTTCATTGATGCAAATGCTTCGCAAAAAGGGGTAATCTTGTTTGATCTTTTTATATAAAGGGTTATTTCTGGAAAAAAGATCCTTTGAAAAAAAAGAATTTAATAATTCTAGCTCATTAAATTTAAGTGGATTTTTATTATTCCTAAGTAGACATATATTTACTTTTTTTGGAAAAATCATATCCAAACCTTTTCTTTTAGTAAAATTATTTGCCAAAAGAGAAAGTTCATCAGAAGTTAAAAAAGCAGTGTCTGTATCATTTATTTTATTGTCGTCTTGGCTAATATACCTTAAAGAATATGAAAATTTATCTTCTACTTGATGTTGAATAATTACAAAAACAGCTGGTAAACTTGAGGTGTGTAATAACTGTTTTGAAGGCTTAAGTCCGTCACCACGTACAATCATTAGGCCACAAGGCTGCTCTTCCATAATGCTTTTTTCTGAGCTTACCCTGCGTATAATTTGTTTTTCTTCTTCTAATTTATTCGACTGAACACTTTTACAACCAAACAAGGTGACTTGCTCAATAAATGTATAATCTTGAATAATTGTACTGATTGTGTTGCAGTTCCATCCTGCAATTTTTTCAACACCTGTGTTTGCATGCCCCAAAATAACTAGTTTTATTGTTGAGGCTCCAGTTTCTATTAAATCGCTCATTAACTGCCTAAAGTTATTAGTGCTTACACAGGTTACTTTCCCTTGCCGCGAGGGAGAATGTGAATAAACTTGCATTGCATCATGAATTTCTCTGTCATAGATATCAGATTCGCTAAATGTAATCACATATTCAATTTATTTTAAAAAACTCCTAGTAATTGACTGTTGATTTTCTGCAAAATAAGTATGTACCATGTAATTTCGTGTCAAATAATATTGCTTTCTATTCGCTAATATTTGAGAGCGTAGATCTTCGTCTACAAATTCCATGGCAAAAATATTTTCTTCTATAGCTGCCTTACAAATTTCCAGATCACTTTGTCCATCAAAAATATATTCTAATGCTAGGCCATCTTTAGTCACTGCAGCCAAATACAATTGTTTTTTAAGAGCTGGTGCTAATGATTTAGGAATATATTGTACGCTTTCAGGATTTTGTTCTATGGCTGCTAATGCAATTTCAAAATAGTCAACTACCGTTTTAGGTACATATTCTAACGCAAGACCATTATATTGCGCTGCCTTTAAACAAAAATTTGAATTATGTGGAAATTCTTCGTGAATAAAACTAAGAGCAGAACTATCCTTTTCAATGGCAAGAGTATACAAATTCTCTTTAAAGCTCGGAGAGCTAATAATAACCTGTATTGACGGGCTTTCTAAATAATGTTTTAAGCTCGGCTCATTCTCACTGGTAATTAAATTATATAATGTTGCTACAGTAGTTGGGTTTTCAAATAATTTACTCAAGGTATAAAAAGCTATTTCCACAGCAGTTTCTTTATTAACCAATAATTTAACTAACTTGATTGTGTTCTTTAAGGACATCTAGATTAACGTTTGGATATAGTGGTCATATAATTATACCTTGGTGATGTCCATCTAGTAAAGTTTCATGCTTAACAAGTTTTTGATTGACATATAAAAAGACCATAAAATAAGGTATAATGTAGCATTTGCTAATGATGTCAGAATTAAAAGTAGAGGACCCTCATGAGCGTTGATGCTAGTTACGATTCCAGTAATATTAAAGTCTTAAAAGGATTAGATGCAGTTAGAAAAAGACCAGGCATGTACATCGGAGATACTGATGATGGAACGGGTTTACATCATATGGTGTTTGAAGTGGTTGATAACTCCATTGATGAGGCTTTAGCTGGATACTGTAAGGAAATTTTTGTAACTATTCACGCGGATGAGTCAATTACTGTTAAAGATGATGGCCGTGGGATTCCTGTTGATATTCATAAAGAAGAGGGCCGTTCTGCTGCAGAAGTGATTTTAACTATTCTTCATGCGGGAGGTAAGTTCGATGATAATTCTTATAAAGTATCAGGGGGATTGCATGGAGTAGGTGTTTCTGTTGTTAATGCTCTATCAGAAGAATTGCATTTGACTGTTCGCCGTCATGGAAAAATCCATGAACAACATTATCGCCATGGTGTTCCTGATGCGCCTATTGCTGAAACCGGTGATGCAAGTAATACGGGAACACAAATCTGGTTTAAACCCAGTGCAGAAACGTTTAGTAATATCGAATTTCATTATGATATTCTAGCCAAGCGTTTACGTGAATTATCTTATTTAAACTCAGGTGTTTGTATTCATTTACTAGATGAACGTACACAGAAACAAGATACTTTTCATTACGAAGGGGGTATTCAAGCTTTTGTTGAACATTTAAATAAAAATAAAACCCCCATTAATCCACAAGTATTTTCTATGAGTGGCGAAAAAGATGGAATTACTGTTGAATTATCAATGCAATGGAATGATTCTTATCAAGAAACTATTTTTTGTTTCACTAATAATATTCCGCAACGTGATGGCGGAACGCATATGGCAGGTTTTCGCGCGGCGTTAACGCGAACTTTAAATAACTACATTGAAGCGGAAGGCTTTGCTAAAAAAGCAAAAGTATCTCCAACTGGAGATGATGCGCGTGAAGGCTTAACTGCTGTTTTATCAGTAAAGGTTCCCGATCCTAAATTTTCATCGCAAACAAAAGATAAATTAGTTTCATCTGAGGTTAAATCAGTTGTGGAATCTACTGTAGCAGATCGGTTTAATGATTTTCTTTTGGAAAATCCTACTGCGGCTAAAGCAATTGTGGGTAAAATTATTGACGCAGCCCGTGCACGCGAAGCTGCGCGTCGTGCGCGTGAAATGACGCGAAGAAAAGGTGCTTTAGATATTGCAGGCTTGCCTGGAAAGTTAGCTGATTGCCAAGAAAAAGATCCTGCCTTGTCTGAATTATATTTAGTTGAGGGAGATTCTGCGGGCGGTTCAGCTAAACAAGGGCGTGATCGAAAATTTCAAGCAATTTTGCCACTTAAAGGTAAAATTTTAAATGTAGAAAAAGCACGATTTGATAAAATGCTTTCTTCTCAAGAAGTCGCTACCTTAATTACTGCATTAGGTTGCGGAATTGGTCCTGATGAATATGATCCAGATAAAGTTCGTTATCATCGAATTATTATTATGACGGATGCTGATGTCGATGGTTCTCATATTCGAACTTTATTGCTTACTTTTTTCTATCGCCAAACTCGAGAGCTTATTGAACGAGGTTACATTTATATTGCTCAACCGCCTTTATATAAAGTAAAAAGAGGAAAATCAGAGCAATATGTTAAGGATGATGAAGCATTGTTTGATTATTTAACCAATTCTGCCTTAGATGGAGCTGCTTTTTATCCTTCTCCAGAGGCACCACCTATTACGGCTCTAGCATTAGAAGAATTAGTTCAGCAATATAGACGCTCTGAAAAAATTATTAAACGATACAAACGTCGTTATCCAAGTGAAATTTTAAAAAGGATAACTTATTTGCCAGTACTGCAGCATGACGATTTTTCTAATCAAGAAAAAATAGCTCAATGGTGTCAACAATTAGATCAGGGCTTACAACAGCTAGATTCTAAAACCGAACACTATAAAGTGGAGCCTCATCAATTAAGTGATGAAACCTTGTATATTCCACGTATTATAGTAACTCAGCATGGTGCACAACATTATATTCCTATCAATGTAGAGTTTTTTCATTCAAAAGATTATAAAGAGCTTGTTTCTTTGGGCAGCAAATTAGCTTCATTAATTGAAGAGGGTGCTTATATTAAACGGTCTGATAAAATGTTAGCCATAGAGGATTTTGAGCAAGCATTAGATTGGCTCATGGATGAAGCTAAACGAGGTCAAACAATTCAACGCTATAAGGGTCTAGGTGAAATGAATCCTGAACAGCTTTGGGAGACAACAATGGATCCTAATGTGCGACGTATGCTTCAAGTGACTATTGAGGATGCAGTGGCAGCAGATGCTATTTTCACAACTCTTATGGGCGATCAGGTTGAGCCAAGACGAGATTTTATTGAGTTAAATGCTTTAGATGCAGAGAATATAGATATTTAAAAATTTTATCGTGCTTATTGCCCTTTCGCGTGCGTGGATGGGCACTGCCATTAAGTTAAGGAATTTTTATAGCCATTCGCGCTGAGGAGTGTGCGTAAGCACACGTCTCGAAGCGTTACAGTGAAAGGCTTCGAGAGGGCCTAAAGGCCTCCTCAGCCCGAACGGTTACGATGTGAAATTCCTTAACTTAATGGCAGTGGCGTGGATGGGTGATAAGTCTCGTGGGATATGAAATCTGAGCGTAAATCTAACCATGTGGATGTGGAGATGGTAGAGAAAGGCATGCAAGAAGTCTCATGTATTCAAAATTTTTAACTTCGTCTTGCAATTAAATGTTGTTCTGATGGTTTTTATTTTATTAAAATTTATTAATAAAGATCGTGCTAAAGAAAAAACTAGAAAAGCTATACATACTGCCTTTAAATGCTTTTAACTCTAACAGCATTTAAATTTTAATTAACTATATAGGTGCTGCATCCATGCAGCGAAGCACATCCTTTTTACTGGTCCTTGGCTGACTTCCTGTCAGATAAATCCATTTATTCACAGATTTAGTATAACGAATACAAACAAAAAGTCATACGCTGTATTGAGCAATAATGTGTAAGAAATTTCTCAAAAAGTTAGTACTGTACGAATTGAAGAGCCTTGATGCATTAAATCAAAAGCAGTATTGATTTCTTCTATAGGAAGAACATGAGTAATTAAATCATCAATATTAATGCGCCCTTCCATATACCAATCAACAATTTTAGGTACATCCGTTCTTCCTCTTGCACCACCGAATGCAGAGCCTTGCCAAACTCGACCAGTTACTAATTGGAAAGGGCGTGTACTAATTTCATGTCCGGCAGGTGCTACGCCAATAATAGTGCAAACTCCCCAGCCTTTATGACAACATTCTAAGGCTTGTCTCATTAAATGCACATCGCCTACACATTCAAAGCTATAATCAGCACCACCGTGAGTGAGTTCGATTAAATGCCCTACCAAATCATCTTTTATTTCTAAGGGATTGATAAAATCGGTCATTCCCATTTTTCGAGCCAAGGCTTGTCTACTAGGATTAATATCAACACCAACAATTTGAGAAGCACCTACCATGCGAGCACCTTGGATCACATTCAATCCAATACCTCCTAGACCAAAAACAACCACTCGACTACCTGCTTCGACTTTAGCAGTAAATAGAACAGCACCTAGGCCTGTAGTAACACCACAGCCAATGTAGCATACTTTTTCAAAAGGTGCGTCTGAGCGAATTTTAGCTAAAGCAATTTCTGGTAAGATAGAATATTGAGCAAAAGTTGAAGTGCCCATATAATGATAAATAGGTTTTTTGTTCAAGCTAAAACGAGAGGTGCCATCGGGCATTAAACCCTTGCCTTGAGTAGTTCTTATAGCTTGGCATAAATTAGTTTTTCGTGAGAGGCAATAGTCGCATTGTCTGCACTCAGGTGTGTACAGAGGAATAACATGATCTCCTGGTTTTAAATGGCTTACTTTTTTCCCCACCTCCACTACAATACCTGCACCTTCATGACCTAAAATAGAAGGAAATAGGCCCTCCGGATCTTGGCCTGACAAGGTATAAGCATCAGTATGGCAAACGCCAGTTGCTTTGATCTCTACTAATACTTCCGATTCTTGAGGAGAGGCTAATTCTACTTCTTCAATTGTTAGTGGTTGTCCCGCAGTATGCGCTACGGCAGCTTTTACTTTCATTATTAATTCCTTTTAAAAAGATTTATCTACTATAAGGCCAGATTTCTTTTTAGTAAACGTTAACCTAAAAAAAGGGTGCGATTTTAAGTGCGGTTAAATCTATTTCACCTCGCCCACTTGCGGGAG
>CAMFHA010000097.1 GCA_945952115.1 uncultured Legionella sp.
GAATGTGCACCCTTAATAAACTCCAAAGAAGTTTATTAGGGGTGACCTATTACATTGAAGCCGAATGAGAATGCAACGAAGTATAAAGCTTGGTGAGAAATGCTATAGGCTCAGCTTTACAAAGCCCTGCATAATACTTTACAAAGCAAAATCTTCACCAAGATAGACCGCTCTAACTTGTTCATTGGCCAGAATAAACTCTGGCGCTCCTTCACAAAGGATTTTACCTTGGCTTACGATATAAGCTCGTTCGCAAATATCTAAAGTTTCGCGTACATTATGATCGGTAATGAGTACACCAATGCCTTTATTGCATAAATGTTGAATAATTTTTTTAATATCAATGACTGAAATGGGGTCTACGCCAGCAAAAGGTTCATCAAGTAAAATAAATAAAGGTTCAATTGCTAGGGCTCTAGCAATTTCTACTCGACGCCGCTCACCACCAGAAAGGGCCATTCCTAAGCTTTTTGCTAGATGAGAAATATGAAATTCTTGCAATAATAGATCAAGCTTTTCTTCTCGTGCTTGCTCATTCAAATCTTTGCGTAGTTGTAAAATAGCCATGATATTTTCTGCTACAGTCAATTTGCGAAATACAGAGGCTTCTTGCGGTAGGTAACTTAATCCTAATCGTGCTCTTTGATGCATTGCATAGGAAGTAATATTTTGATTGTTAAGTAGAATTTGCCCTTCATCACAGGATTGTAAACCTACAATCATATAGAAACAGGTGGTTTTTCCTGCTCCATTAGGTCCTAATAAACCTACACATTCTCCTTGTTTTACATGGATGCTAATACCATTAACAACGGTACGTGATTTAAATGATTTTTTTAACAGTTTAGCTTCTAAGCGATTCATGTTGCTTTCTTTTCTGGATATAAAATAATTACGGTTCGTGTTGTACCATTACTTTGTGAAATCACATGTTGCTCCCTAGTATCATAAATGATTTTAGCAGCAGAAAGTGAGTTAGGTCCTTGTTCAATACGCGCATTCCCTATTAATTCAATAGTATGTTTTAAAGGATAATATTTAATTGTATCTGCATAAGCATGAAAAGGGGGTTTATTGAGATCTGTCTGTGTCCAATAATGAGCTTGTTTACCATCGGCGCCTTTAGCTATCGCTAAAGTAAGTTGATTTTTAAGATTGCCTAAAGTAATGGCATTCGCTGCATGAAGATTGCTAGTTCCTTGAACAAAGACCACATTCCCAGTATAGGTTCCCTTATGTTTTTGTTGATTCAAATCAGCAGTATCTGCTGTTACATGCATTACTTGCTCTTTATCTGTCGGTAGGGCATAAGCTGTCCCCATAATAAAAAAAAGCAAAAAAAATACACTAACCTTTTTGATTTGGCGCATAGCTTCCTTTAGCTCCATGGAGTAGTTCAACTCGTTTTTCTTCTAAATAAGCATTCATTCCGGTTGATTCAATAATGTTTCCAGGTTGTTCAAAAGTTACGAATTGATCAGTAGTTGCCCTTTTTTCTTTAGGAAAATAAGTCACCTCTTCGGTTTTTAATGTACTTTCAGGATTATTTTTATTTGGATTTTGATGTACAACTACTTTTTTAATAAAGACAATGCGCTCACCACCATAATAAGATTTGGCTTTATTAGAATTAATTTCCCAAGCAGCTTGATTCTCTTCTTTTACTACAATATGAGGTGTTTTGAGTAGATGGATATTATCTTTAGGAATATGTTTCATTAATGGGGTAGTTAATAAATGTGCTAATTCACCCTGTTCATTAAATTGTTTTATAGTGAGGGTAGAAATAGTACTGTCAATACTCGTAGCCAAGGTTTCGTTATCTAAGCGAATACTTGGCTTTAATTGTTTGTAATACCAGGTAGAGCTGATAAGTAGTAGCCCTGCGAGTAAAAGCCAGAATGTTTGTTTAATAACATTATTCATTGTTGTAAATAATCTTGTTGTAAGTATTTTTCCAATGCTATATGAGTTTTATTTTGAACTTCTAAAATAAAATCACAAAGCTCACGTACTCCACCTGCACCGCCTTTACTTGGTGTTTGCCAATCAGCATATTGCTTCACTAAAGGCACTGCATTTGCTACGGCAACACCTAAGCCTACTTGTTGAATTAAAGGTAAATCAGGTAAATCATCGCCGATATAGGCAAATTGTTTGTCATCTAACTGCAGTGTTTCTTTTAATTGTTGATAAGCATTTCGTTTATCCACCTGATTTTTAAAATAGTGCTTAATTCCTAGTTGCTGCATACGATGATCAATCACAGCATTACGTGAAGTAGTTATTACAGCAACTTCTATGCCAGCAGCCATTAAAAGTTTTAATCCCATACCATCTTGAACATGAAAAGATTTCAGTTCATTACCATGGTTATCAATATGAAGTAAGCCATCACTTAAGACACCATCTACGTCGCAAATAAGGCAATGAATTTTTTTTGCTTTTTCAATAAGATCGTTCATAGTTAAAATACACCTGCTTTTAATAAATCATGTAAATGAAGAACTGCATAAGGTCTATTTTCTTCATCAATTATCACTAAAGAAGTAATGCAGTGTTTTTGCATTAAAGCAATGGCTTCAGCGGCTAACATTCCTTTTTTAATTGTGCGGCAATTTTTAGTCATTACTTCTTTAATCTGAGTTGTGTTGATATCATATTGGTGATTTAAAGTGCGTCGTACATCACCATCTGTATATACACCGGTTAAATAACCATGATTGTCTACTACACAGGTCATGCCTAATTTTTTATCAGTCACTTCAATCAAGGCTTCGCTAATAGTCGCTCGTTCACTGACAACAGGTAGTTCATCTCCCTTATGATATAATTCATCAATGTGAAGAAGTAAGCGTTTGCCTAGCATGCCTCCTGGATGAGACAGCGCAAAATCTTCCGCGCTAAATCCTCGTGCTTGTAATAATGCGATAGCCAGTGCGTCTCCCATGACTAAAGATACGGTAGTACTGGTAGTAGGTGCAAGTCCTAAAGGACAAGCTTCTTGCTGAATGCTAACATCTAAATTAATATCTGCAGTTTTAGCTAATATGGATTCACAATTACCGGTTAGTGTAATTAATGGAACTTCTAAACGTTTTAATATAGGAAGAAGGGTAATAAGCTCGGCTGTATTTCCTGAATTAGAAATTGCTACAACAGTATCTTGGCGAGTGATCATTCCTAAATCACCGTGGCTGGCTTCGCCAGGATGCATAAAAAAGGCTGGGGTACCAGTACTAGAAAATGTAGCTGCTAATTTATTGGCAATGTGGCCTGATTTTCCCATGCCTGTAACTACAATACGTCCTTTACACGCTAATAAAAGTTTACAAGCCTGTTCAAAACGTTCATCAATACGTTGAGTTAATTCAAAAACTGCTTGCGCTTCAGTTTCAATTACTGCGAGTCCCAATGTGCAAAAATTCATAGGTTAATTTGTTTGTTTTTTGTTTATTTTTCATTCTATCATAAAGCTTTTACACGATATATCTTTATTTTAAGCTTAAAATAAACTTTTTTTAAAAGAAAAGTAATTAAAAACAGCCATTTTTTTATGAACCAGTATATACTTCTAGTTTATGCACAATGTGGAATATGAGTATGCCTGCAAATTGGGTTGAAATTAAAAATCTTAACTTTACCCGGGATAAGCGTATCATTTTTGATGACATCAATATGAATATGAAGCAAGGTAAGATCACTGCGATTATGGGTCCAAGTGGTTCTGGTAAAACGACCTTACTCCGTTTGATCGGCGCGCAGTTAGAGCCTAATAAAGGCACGATTTTAGTTAATAATCAAAATATTCATCGATTATCACGAAAAGCGCTGTATGAAGCACGTCGAAATATGGGATTGTTATTTCAGAGTAGTGCGTTATTTACTCATCTTTCAGTATTTGACAACGTAGCGTTTCCTCTTAGGGAACATACGGATTTAAATTATTCTATGTTACGTGATATAGTACTCATGAAATTAGAGGCGGTAGGTTTGCGAGGAGCAGCAAATTTAATGCCGGATCAATTATCTGGGGGAATGGCAAGAAGGGTCGCATTAGCTAGAACCATCGCATTAGATCCTATGTTAATGATGTATGACGAACCTTTTACGGGTCAAGATCCTATTTCTATGGGTGTTTTAGTGCGGTTGATCAAACGTCTTAATGAATTATTGCATACTACGACGATTATTGTTTCTCATGATGTAGAGGAAACCTGCTCTATAGCAGATTATATTTATCTAATATCTAATGGAAAAATAATAGGGCAAGGCAGTCCTTCCGAATTGATGCAATCATCTGAACCTAAAGTAAAACAATTCATGCATGGAGAGGCTGATGGGGCAGTACCTTTTCATTATCCAGCGAAACCTTATATGGAGGAATTATTAGATGCTTGAAGCAATTGCCCGTTTTGGGGGACGGGGTATATATATTTTGCAAAGCATTGGTAGTTCAGGTTTATTTTTATTTGCTATGCTATTTAGAAGACCCAATATTTTAAAGTTATGGCCTTTATTACGTTATCAATTGTATTTTGTTGGTGTATTGTCTTGTGTCATTATTATAGTATCCGCTTTGTTTATTGGAATGGTTGTTGGATTGCAAGGATTTAATACTTTGCAAAAATTTGGTGCTTCTAGTCAATTAGGGCAATTACTTGCTTTGAGTATTGCACGAGAATTAGGGCCTGTGATTAGTGCTTTACTCTTTGCTGGTCGTGCGGGATCTGCTTTAACAGCAGAAATAGGGTTAATGAAAGCTACGGAGCAATTATCTAGTATGGATATGATGGGCGTTGACCCATTAGGGCGAGTAGTTTATCCACGTTTTTTTGCTGGTTTTATTGCTTTGCCGTTACTTGCAATCATTTTTTCTGCTGTCGCTATTTATGGTGGTTATTTTATTGGAGTGCATTGGTTGGGTGTAGATGCAGGTAGTTTTTGGTCCAATATGCAGGCTGCTGTTAATTTTCGTATTGATGTCTTAAGTGGCATAATTAAAAGTTTAGTTTTTGCTTTTGTTGTAACTTGGATTGCAGTATTCCAAGGTTTTGAGTGTGTACCTACGGCGGAGGGTATTAGCAAAGCGACTACGAAGACAGTGGTTTATTCGTCGCTAGCTGTATTAGGACTCGATTTTTTGTTGACTGCAATGATGATTGGAGATTGGTAAATGAATAAGCAACGCTATGTGGATATTAGTGTCGGACTTTTTATGTTGCTTGGTTTATTAGCTTTATTGATAATGACCATGAAGGTAAGCAGTTTTTCAAATTTTTTGTCACAAAAGGAGTATACAGTAACTGCTAATTTTACTGATATCGGAGGATTAAAAGTACGAGCTCCAGTAACTGTGGCCGGTGTTAAAATAGGAGAGGTTAGTCGCATTGACTTACAGCCTGGCGAACTCAATGCTCGGGTTACTATGCGGTTACGCAGCGATAAAAAGATTCCTTTTGAGGATTCTTCTGCACGAATTTTGACCGAAGGCTTGATCGGTTCCAATTATATTAGTATTGTTCCTGGTTTTGAAGATGATGATAATAAAAATCATCCTTATTTAAAAAATGGCGATGTGATTGCAAAAACACAAGAAGCAGTTATTCTTGAGAACCTTATTGGTCAATTATTGTTTAATATTAATAAAAAATAGGTGAATCATGAGATTGGTTAAAACAATTTTATTTGTTGTTTGTTGTTCTTTGTCTCAGATGATTTTTGCTCAATCATCTCCTGTGCCTATGTTAGAAAACAGTGCTAATCAAATTATTGATGTCTTAAAAAATAATAAATCTAGTTTAAAAAGTAATCCTAATATTATTTATAAAGCGGTAGAGACTTACTTTTTACCTAATGTTGATGTGGCTGGGATGTCTCGTTCGGTTTTAGGTCGACAAATTTGGCAAAAAGCTACGCCTGCGCAGCGCGCGCAATTCTCTAAAGTGTTTACGCAATTAGTTATTCGAACTTATTCTAGTCCTTTATCTCAATATAAAGATGAAACAGTACAATTTTTGCCTATTAGAGGATCATTAACTAACCGTTTTTTACGTATCAATAGTGTTATAGTTCGCTCTGAGGGCCAAAATATTCCTTTAAGTTATAGTCTTGTTTCTAAAGATGGGCAATGGAAAGTTTATGATATCAGTGTTGAAGGAGTAAGTTTATTACAAAGCTTTAGATCGCAATTTGCTCAAGTGTTACAAAATTCAAATATCAATGAAGTAATTAAGCAGATGCAAGAAAAACAAGTAAAAAAGGCGACCTAAGTGAATACTAGCTATTTTAAACCGGGTACAGAACTTACTTTTAATTCAGTAGTTGCTATTCGTAATAAATTATTAAAATTTTTAAAAACAGATAATAAGGAATTATTTTGTCTCGATTTATCTGAGGTTACACAATGCGATAGTGCTGGATTAGCACTATTAATTGAAGCTAAAAAATTATGTCAACAGTATAATAAGACATTTAAAGTAGAAGGCGTCTCTGCAAAAACCTTGTCTTTAGCAAAATTTTGTGGGGTAAATAATATTCTAGAATAATGAGAATTCGCCTTTAGCCTCTTGCGTTAAAAACATAGAAGAAAGTAGTTTCCAATTCAGTATCTAATTCTGTTTTTTTCACCCTGGAGCAGAAATGGATTCCCACTTTCGTGGGAATGACGGAAAACTTTTGACTTAAAATCATGCTATTGATTTATGTCTTCCTCCGGCTTGACCGGAGGATCCAAGGTTTAATAGATCTCTGTACTTCAATTGAGCGCAGCACAGAGTAGAAATGGATTCTCGCTTTTGCGACCTGACGGAATTCTTTTAAAATAGAGGATTGAACGAGCATTTCTATCTAGGTAAGCGCGTGTGCTCTTAAAATATCAAGGATTAGGTTTTTTTATTTTTTTACATTTAAACGTGTAAAAAATTGTATTTATTTCAATTAGTGGGCTAAGTTTATGGTAAGCAATGAAAAAATTGAAGAACAATTTAAAGCAATTGATGGCGTTTCTTATGTCAAAGTTGAGGGGGATGGTTACCAATATCAATTAACTATAGTAACCGATATCTTTTTAAATAAATCAAAAGTGGCTCGACAACAGTGGGTTTATGCTCAATTAAAAGAATTAATTACAAGTGGGGCACTTCATGCTTTAACGATGAAGACTTGGACACAAGAAGAATGGGGGGAGCAACAAAATGGATAAGCTATTGATCAATGGGGGAAAAGCTTTAAACGGTGAAGTCGTTATTTCTGGTGCTAAAAATGCAGCTTTACCAATCATGGCAGCAAGCTTGTTAGCCAACGATCATGTCACTATTTCAAATGTTCCTCATTTAAAAGATATTACTACAATGATGGAGCTCTTGGGTCAATTAGGTGCTCACTTAATTGTTGATGAAAAAATGAATGTTCAAGTGGATGCAAGTCAAGTTAATGAATTTGTTGCTCCCTATGATTTAGTGAAAACAATGCGCGCCTCTATTTTGGTTCTTGGGCCTATGCTAGCTCGTTTTGGTAAAGCAGATGTTTCATTGCCTGGCGGATGCGCTATAGGTACTCGTCCTGTAGATTTACATCTAAAAGCGCTTAAAGCGATGGGTGCAGATATCACAGTGCAAAATGGTTATATTAATGCACGTTGTAAAAAAGGACGTTTACAAGGACGTCGTTTAATGTTTGATACGGTTACTGTAACAGGAACTGAAAATATTTTAATGGCTGCTGTATTAGCCGAGGGTGTTACTACAATTAAAAATGCTGCTCGTGAACCAGAAGTAGTGGACTTAGCTAATTTTTTAATTCAAATGGGTGCTAAAATTTCTGGAGCAGGTACTTCTACGATTGAAGTTGAAGGAGTAGAGTCATTATCAGGCGGCTCTTATTCAGTGATGTCCGATCGTATTGAGGCTGGAACTTATCTTGCTGCTGGCGCTTTAACTCGAGGTCACGTGACTGTGAAAAAAGTACGTCCAGATACTTTATTATCACAATTATGTAAATTTGAAGAAGCAGGCGCTGAGTTAACTATTGGAGAAGATTGGGTAAGCCTAAATATGCATGGCAAGCGTCCTCAAGCAGTCAATATTTCTACTGCTCCTTATCCTGCTTTTGCTACAGACATGCAAGCCCAATTTATGGCTATGAATTCCATTGCAGAAGGCCCATCTACTATAGTAGAAACTATATTTGAAAATCGTTTTATGCACGTTCAAGAATTACAGCGCATGGGTGCGCAAATTCAATTAAATGGAAATACAGCACTGGTGACTGGTGTAGATAATTTAACAGGAGCTCCTGTTATGGCAACTGATTTACGTGCTTCTGCTAGTTTAATTTTAGCGGGTTTAGTCGCTCAAGGAGAGACTGCAGTTGAACGTATTTATCATGTAGATAGAGGATATGAACGTATTGAAGAAAAATTGTCCTTACTTGGAGCGGATATTAAACGAGTTTCTGAGCGGTGATTAAGCGCGAAGAATTAAGCTCTTATTTAGATGAGTTTTTAAATACAGATCGATATAATGATTATGCGCCGAATGGTCTTCAAGTAGAGGGAAGACCTCAAATTCAGCGTATTTGTACCGCAGTGACTGCTTCGGAAGAAATTATCACTCAAGCAATACAATGGCAGGCTGACGCGCTTTTAGTTCACCATGGTTATTTTTGGCGTGGTGAATCGCCAGTAATTGTAGGCATGAAAAGGAAACGAGTTAATTATTTATTAGTTAATAATATTAATTTAATGGCCTATCATTTACCCTTAGATTGTCATTTAGAATTAGGTAATAATGCTTGTTTAGCCAAATTATTGCCGGTGCAGTCTATTGATACGCACCGGATTGGTACTATTGATAATTTATTATGGTCTGGAAATTTCTTAAACCTCATGGATCCTGAGTTATTAGTAGAGTTAATTGCTAAAAAATTCAATCGATTGCCTTTGCATATAGCACCAAACAATCAACCTATTCGTTCTATTGCTTGGTGTAGTGGTGGTGCTCAAGATTATATTGAAGAAGCTTATAAGCTCGGTGTTGATGCTTATCTTAGTGGAGAAGTTTCAGAGCGTACCTATTATCAAGCTAAAGAATTAGGTATTCATTATTATGCTTGTGGTCATCATGCAACTGAACGTTATGGCATTCAAGCATTAGGCCAACATTTAGCAACTACTTTTAATCTTGACCATCTATTTATTGACAGTGATAATCCTATTTAATATTGAAACATTTTAGGTAAGGGATTGTTATAATGCATTATGTTCATCGTTTGGTATTCTTTATATTTTTTCTAGGATTCAGCCTGCAAGTCAATTCTTCTGTTATTCCCAATCAAGCATTTAGAAGTTTTTGGCATCCAATGTTTTTAGGTGAGCGCCTAGACTATTGCACTTTGGATGGAAAAGAGTGTGGCAAAAAAGTTGCTAATCGTTATTGTCACATGTTAGGTTATGACCACGCTAGTCAAAATACGATAGCCTATAATGTAGGATTAACTAATTTTATTGCAAGTCGAGCCCAATGCAAAGGTTGGCGCTGCAATGGTTTTATGGTAATTAATTGCACCATGGAACTGTCTCATAATCCGCCTAAACCCTATCATTACAGTGAAAAAAAATTCGCTTATCCCCGTTATAATGAATATCGAATAGATTGGTGTTATGAGAAAGGAAAGGGGTGTGGTCAAAAAGTTGCTAATTCTTTTTGCAGTCGCATGGGATATATGAAGGCTAAACGTTTTATAAAAGAAACAAGTATAGCGGCAACGAAGAATATTAATAGCCAAGAATTATGTTTTGGAAATAACTGTGCTTCTTATAAATTTATTGTTTGTTCTAGATAATTAAGGTAAGAAGGTTGGGTCATTTTGACCCAACACAAAATGTTAAATTAACGAGCTTTTAAAATATGTTGTTTTAATTTATTGGGTGACATAAAGTCAGCTTGCATAGCAGCAGCTAGAATATCGGGACGTCCTGTATCATAATAACAAACCACGTCTTTTCCGCTATTATCAGGAATACCTGAAGAATTAATATTATCTAAAACCTCATTAGCGAGATCAATTGCAACTTCTTCTGTATCAGCTTCAATAGGTGCTATAGCGAAAGCCCAGTTATTATTGGTATTATAAAAACTAAAATGATAGGTAAAAAATAGACTCTCCATTATTGGTTGAGCCATACTAATACCTTCTGCTTTAATTTCATTAATATCTGGACAACTTGTTATCTGTCCAGCATATATAGAACTAGCAAATAAAAGAGCGCTGGTGACAGCAGCTAACTTTTTAAACATCATGTTTATTACTCCTAAAGTATAAAAAAACTGAAGAAAGAGTATCATTCAACTTTTTAATTTTCAAGACAGAATTAAATAGGAAGAATGGAGCGCATTGAAGTCTGTTGATATTTCATTTTCTTTCCAACCGACATTCCGCAGCTAAAAAATACTGTATTGCGAAATGTCGGTTTCAATCTTCAGCTACAGGCGCTCAATGCTAATATGTCCAATAATAGATGTATTTATCATGGAGAGTAGTGCGGTGTGATTTTAAGTGCAATTTTCAAGTCTATAAAAAACCGTATTTAAAATCTGACTTTTCATCAAGAATTTAGCATGCTCCTTGCTTTCAATTAGCCTTAAATTTTTGTTGACTATAAAGTCCGTTCATGCTGAGGAGGCGCGTTAGCGCCGTCTCG
>CAMFHA010000098.1 GCA_945952115.1 uncultured Legionella sp.
CGTGTGCTTACGCACACTCCTCAGCGCGAACGGCTATAAAAATTCCTTAACTTAAGGCAGTGAGGGTTCGAGCACCGAATTAGCGAGGCAGTTTATTTCTGCAGTAGAGTTTCGAAAGAGTTTTACCCAAAATGCTTATCTTGGATTTTAAAACAATAATGTATCTTTGAATTACGTTTAAAATCTTGATCAATGGTCTGTGTGCTAATGTCTTGTACTGCATATTTTTCTTTAATTGACTCATCCAATTTAAATTGGCGAAAATTGGTTGAGAAATACAATATTCCACCAGGATTTAATAGACGCATAGCCGCTTGAATTAAAGAAGCATGGTCACGCTGAATATCTAAAGTATCTGTCATCCGTTTTGAATTAGAAAAGCTAGGAGGATCTAAAAAAATCACATCAAAATGATCGCGAGAAATACGAAGCCAATCTTTGCAATCATAGGCAATAAATTGATGACGAGAGGTATCAATTTTATTGAGACGAAAATTATCCTCAGCCCAATCTAAATAAGTATTAGACAGATCAACATTCGTAGTTAATGCTCCAGCTAAAGCTGCATGAACACTAGCGCTCGCTGTATAACAAAAGCAATTTAAAAATCGAGTGCCCGGTTTTAGTTTAGCAAAACTTAAACGCATCAAACGATGATCTAAAAATAATCCTGTATCTAGATAATCATATAAATTAACTTTTAAGCGCGCCTTACCTTCATCAATGACCATAGAATGCTTGGTTTGACTAAGCTTTTGATATTGCGATTTTCCCTTTTGTTGTTTTCTTTGCTTTATAACCAACTGTTCAGGAGAAAGACCTAAAGCACGAGGGGCTACCTGGATTACATCAAGGCTTCGTTGCTCTACTAAATGAGTTGGAATATGTGCAGGAGCAGCATATTCTTGCAAAACGGCATGGTCATTATAAAGATCTATAGCATAAGCATATTCAGGTAAATCAGCATCATACACTCTATAAGCGCTGATATGATTTCGCTTTGCCCATTTTTGTAAATGCTGATAATTCTTCTCTATTCGATTAAACAACATTTGCGCATGCGAAGATAAAGGACTCTCTTTTCTACCTTTGAGCTCATTATCCGCAGAGATATCAAAACAATACAATTTACACTCAATAGGACCATTATGAAGAGTGTATTGTTTTTTAGCGCGCAGACCTATCGCTTTAGCAAGCATTGCATTGGAAGTTAATACAGCAGCTTGCCATCCTTGAAAATGAGCATGCAAACTAGAACCCAGTTGCTGATAAAGAGGGATCAATTCAGTTACTTCGCCTAATCGCTCTCCATAAGGAGGATTGCAAACTAATAATCCCTTTGAACTAAGAGCTTGAATCTCTTTCACTGATGCGACTTTAAATTCGACCAAAGAGCTTACTCCAGCCAATTGCGCATTAGAGCACGCTAAATTGATGGCTTTTGAATCATTATCTGTTCCCAAAAATTTTATTTTTAAGGGTTTAACTTGTGTTAATGCTTCAGAGCGAATTTTTTGCCATAGTCCTTCTTGATGTTGTGCCCAATAAGCTAAAGAATGATCTTGACGCAATAGCCCAGGAGCAATATTAGCAGCCATCATGGCCGCCTCAATAACTAAGGTTCCTGCACCACAAAAGCTATCCTGAAAATCATAACCTTGTGCAGCTAACTCTGGCCATTTAGCACGCATTAATAAAGCAGCAGCAACATTTTCTTTTAAAGGGGCACCACCGGCACGCCCACGATAACCTCGTTGATGCAAGCTATAACCCATTAAATCTAAACTGACTGTAAGATAGTGGTTCTTTAGATGGGCATGTAAAAGAATTTGTGGTCTTTCTTTGTCTATGGTAGGACGTGTACCATTCAATTTGCGAAAATGATCCACTATGGCGTCTTTAACAACCTGTGCTCCAAACATAGTATTGCGTATTTGCTCCGAAGTCCCATGAAACTCAATAGCCATGGTTTTATCGACACTAAAGACTGTTTGCCAATGAAAACTCGTACACAACTGATGTAAAACTCGCTCATTGTCTGCATAACCACTAAATAAGATTAATTGCACTCTATTGGCAATGCGTGACCATAAGCATAATTGATAAAGCGTGTGTATATTTGCCTCACCATAAACACCTTGAGGACTTACTCGAGTAATTTTTAATCCTAAAGCTTTAAGCTCTTCTTCTAATAAATATTCTAGTCCCTTAGGGCAACTAATAAATAAAGAATAATTCATTTAATACAAGTCCTTAAAAAGCGAAAAAGAGCCTTTGCAGCACCCGTATTTCTTTGTTTTGTTTGGTCGTCACTTGCTTTTTTAATCAATTGCCTTAATTGTTGTATATCATTCGGTTGATACGCATCAATAAATTCTGTTAATGAATTTTTATCTTCATTAATTAACTTATCACGCCACTGCTCAATTTCATGAAAATTAGCAGTAACAGCACTTTCCTCATCAATTAATTGATTATAAGCTTCTAAGATGGCTTCAGAGTCTGCAGAGCGCATTAATTTACCAATTAACTGAGCTTGTCTTCTTTTAGCCCCATGGCTTTTTATAGATTTAGCATCAATAATTGCTTTATATAATTGCTCAGTTAAAGGCAATTCATCGAGCTTAGCACTACTAAGCTCAATCAATTTAATACCTATTTTTTGCAAATAATCTGCTTCTCTTTTTTTTTGTGATTTACTTACTGGTTCATCCATCATTGTTAACTATTGCGATACATTTATCAGATTATACAGTAATGGTACTAAGTTAAGAAGTTATAATCCCACATTGGCAACAAGCCAAAATGTGAGATTGTGAGTGTAAAAGCCCGGAGCAATGCTTCAACTCATTAACAATTTATTTAGAAGGGGTCATTGGCATAAAAGAAGAGAGACCTGCCTCATCTAAGAGCTCCCGAGCTTTTTTCGCGATTACTGCGTGCGCTGTGGTTGTTGGGTGAATCCTATCCCAAAACACGTAATCGTCGCAAAATAGAGGGTCTTCTTTATTTTTTTCCGGTAATAAACGATATAAATAGCTTGCTCTGACCGCTTCTTTAAGCTGAGGATCGCTATTAATTAATTGCCAATTACTTGCATCAAACCGTGGGTTTAATTTACTAAGATAAGATTGTAATTGCTTATCATCTGGTTTAGCTATGAACCCAGTATAGCCACCAAAATAACAAGGCTCTGAACTGTTATTAAATCCATAATCATCCGCATGCTCCAGAGCGCCATTAAAAAAACTATAAATGTCGAAATAAACAAAAGTTACCTCTGGATATTTGATTTTTAAATCATCAACCTTAGCTAAAAGTTTTGTATTATGGCGCAAAACGAGTTGATTCAACAAAAATTGAGTCCCATTTTCAAGAGCAAAAGGAGTGCGGGCTAAATCAGGTAAATTAGAAATAAGAAACTTATCTCCTCCCACAAGGATAAGCCGCTCAATTGAAGTGGCTATTGCTTCGACAACAGAATCAGTAAGAGGCTCAATATTAATTGGTCCATTAAGGTAGTTATTGCCTCCTATCCAAAGGGTATAAAGTGTGCTGTCTTTTTTCCCATAAGTATGCCAATACAAATAGTTATCTACTTCCATTCCGAGGGTATAGGGTAAATACTGTTTATAAGAAAGCACCGCTCCTGCACCACCTACTGCATAATTTTGAAAACCCTGAGTATATTCTGAAGGAAAATAAGTAGCGTATAATTGCTCAGCCCAAAGAGGCCCATTGGAAAAATGCCCTAAATAATAAGGCGGAGAAGCGGGTAAAGTTTCCCACAGGTAATTATACAAATTACCGTTATCAGAAAGACTATCCCCAAAAACAACCACGGTATCAAACTGCTTATTATCTGCGTAAGTTAGCTCTACACAGAATAAAGCAAGTACAAAATACAGTATTTTCTTCATGTGCGCTCCTTCTGTTCTACATAATCCCAATAAATTATTAAAATCTGTGTAAGAGGCCAGTTAATGGAGCCGCTGTTAACAACAAATTTTAATCTGCCGGTATTAAACCACCTCGATGTTGACTATACGATTTGATAGGTCTTGAACGCAAGTAGCTATGACCAACTGCACAAAAATTATAAATCAATATCAATAATAAAAATAAATGAAGTCCATTAATAGTCAACTGTTTAAAAATAGGTATTGTAATTAAAACACCCAAGCAACCAGACAAACTTAAAATGAGGGTTTTTTTAAGCGGGATTTTATTTTGCTGTAAAAAAACCAAGGTGGTTAAGGGTTGCTGCATTGCACCAGCTGCCGTCATAATAGGAAAAGCCACTAGAGGCGAAATATTCATTATAAACAAAACAGCTTGCACCATAACAAATAAACCAATGCCTACAGAGGTTAAAGCACCACAAACTACTAAAGCAAAAAACCCAATAATTAATTTCCAAGAATGCAGCTCATTTAGTTCACCACCAACGGGCAACCATTGAAACTGATGAGAAATTAAAAGAAAAATAAGTACTGGAAAAGAGCAAAGCATTGCTAAACGGATGGCTTGCTTACTTAGATGACTTACAACAAAACCACCTAATAACCCACCAACGCAAGTCCCAGTTATCAAAGAGATTAAAGTAGTTAAATCCACATCCACAAGATTAATAAAAAATAAAGACTCAATCGCACCAGGCAGTACTTGAGCTCCATTATTTACCGCAGGAAGCTCTTCATCTTGAAAGGTTCCCAATAGCTTAGCCAAGGCGACATTACAAGCAAAACTTCCAATGCCTAAAGTATCTGCAATAAAAGCAAGAACGCCACTAAATCCCAATTTGATGTAGAGGAGGAGCGACAGAGGCTCAGAGGCTTGGCGGCTGAGTTTTAAAATCATAACGGCAAAACACAATAAACTGAGAATTATTATGCTTGTAATAATTAAATAGATAGCCATTCTATTCCTATAACAATTAATCTATATACTTGACTTACAAAAAAGCCCCGGTTTTTATAGCATTTCCTAATGTTCTTTGAGTCATTTATGAAGAAGATGGAAATAGTGAAGAATTATATACTAGTTTTCTTGTCCAGCAAACAACTATTAGAACAAAAAAAAATCTTTATGATCCATTTGGCAACATGGGATGCGACTAAAATTCATTGATATATATATAACAGCATTGCGCACTTATGATACAATAGTTTGAGTATATTTATAGACTATTACTAGGTTTAAGTTGAGAATCATATGCACTTTTATCGCATCATTTTTTTGCTTTTAAATTTTTTTTTCCTACCTACTTTGACTCATGCAGAAGCCCTATTAAGAGATAGCCAAGGCAATGAAATTGTATTTTCTAGTTTAAAAGGAAAATGGGTATACATCAATTATTGGGCGAGTTGGTGCCCTACTTGTCTCGAAGAAATTCCTGAGTTTAATCTTTTTTATGAACAGCAGAAAAAAAATACTGTAGCTCTCTATGCTGTAAATTTTGATGGATTGCCACAAACACAACAACAGGCTTTAATCAAACGTTTTAATATCCGCTATCCAAGCCTTATTGAAGATCCAAGTACTGAGCTGCGTTTGGGAGATATTCGCGGAATACCGGTCACATTCATTTTCAACCCTGACGGCCAGCTAGTAAAAACTTTATATGGTGGGCAAACGAAAGAAACCTTAAATAAAATAATGGATAATGCTTAAATTGCTCAGGACTTACGAAAAACGCTCAACCTCTTCGTTAAAAGCCTGCTTATTCGGTCATTTAGTGCATCTAAACTCCCTCATTAAAACAATGAGTTTGCCTCAACCTTGAGGTTTTTCGTAAGCTCTGCTGCTATTTCATTAGACTTCTTTCGAAACTCGCTGCAGAGAGCAAAGTGCGAGGAGACTCGGAGCGGAGAACCGGAGTGTACACGCAAGTACATGAGGATTCGAGCACCGAATCGACGAAGCAATTTGCCTCTGCAGTAGAGTTTCGAAAAAAGTCTATTCTATGGATGAGAAACAAAAAGACGCTGCTTTTGATTAGCAGAGATTTTGATTTTTAATAACCAATTACCCTTATCATCAATAGATTCAGATAATACTGAGCCTAATTGATATAATTGCGCACGTAATTTCGCTTGGCTGGGCTCTAAAATAATATTTTCGATCAACATCGCACCATGCAATTGTGCAGCTATAGTCTCTCTAAGCAACTCAATCCCTAAATTGCTCCTAGCAGAAACCCAAATCTTACAAGAACCTTCATTTTGTTCAACTTTTGACACCCATCCTTCTTGTAAATCAATCTTATTAAATACTTGAATAATGGGAATAGTATTTACTTGCAGTTCATCTAAAACTATTTGAACTGCAGTCACTGTATCGCGCCAATTAGGATCAGAGCTATCAATTACATGCAACAATAAATCAGCTTGTTGAGTTTCTTCTAAAGTAGCTCGAAACGCTTCAACCAATTGATGCGGCAAATCACGAATAAACCCAACCGTATCAGCTAAAATTGCATCAGAAGAGCCAGGTAAATCCAATTTACGCATGGTCGGATCCAAGGTTGCAAACAGCTGATCGGCAGCATAAATATGCTCACCTGTTAACGTATTGAATAAAGTGGATTTTCCTGCATTGGTATATCCTACTAAAGAAACAGTTGGCAAAGAGGCTTTACGTCTCGCTTGTCGGTTTTGATCGCGACTGCAACGCACTTTTTCTAATCGTTTATTAATAAAACGAATGCGTTCACGTAGTAAACGCCGATCTGTTTCGAGTTGAGTTTCTCCAGGCCCACGCAAGCCGATGCCTCCTTTTTGGCGCTCTAAGTGAGTCCAACCGCGAATAAGACGAGAAGAAAGATGTTGTAATTGAGCTAATTCAACTTGTAATTTTCCTTCAAAGGTACGCGCTCTTTGTGCAAAAATATCCAAAATAAGACCGCTTCGATCCACAACCCGACACTCAAATAACCGCTCTAAATTACGCTCTTGGGATGGGGATAATTCATGGTTTATTAAGACTAACTCAGCATCAAGTGATTTTACTAGATGACAAACTTCTTCTGCTTTGCCTTTTCCTAAATAATATTTTGCATCAGGAGTTGCTCTTGTACCTAAGACACAATCTAAAACTTCAGCGCCCGCAGATAAAGCTAATTCCATAAACTCTGACAAGGCTTTATCTGCATCAATACCGGGTAATGCTAATTGTACAAGAACAGCACGTTCGCCACCTTTAGGACGCTCAAGCACAACATATTCCTTTTAGTTTAACCTAGAAAACGCAGTTGAATCGTAGCGAGAGTGTTTAATGTGCTGATTGTTCAAGAGATTTGGATGATTTTTTGCTGAAGGCGTATCACCCATACGGTGAAGTAAAAAATCATCCAAATTTCTTGAACAATCAGTGCAGTAGACACTCATAGTAGATTCAACTGCGTTTTCTAGGTTTAAATATTGAGAATCAAAGAAGGTTTAATTTTAATAAACCAATTCTTAATCAATAAAATAGTAAAAAAGCTAGTCTGCCACACTTCTTTTGTCGTCACCAGTATTCTCGTCACTTGGTATTTTTACCATGCGCGAGGGAACAACCGTAGAAATAGCGTGTTTATAGACCATCTGCGTAATAGAGTTTTTCAACATGACCACATAGGGATCAAAAGCATCAACGACACCATGCAACTTAATCCCATTAACTAAAAAGACAGACACAGACACCTTTTCTTTTCTTAATTCATTAAGAAAAGAATCTTGCAGCAAATGATTTTTAGACATTGCCTACTCCTTGTTATTATTTTACTTAAGGCAAAATAGGATGTGCAATAAACTGATTGACATCCTCTAATAAAACTTTAGTCTACTTTCATGACAATTTGTGGGAATTCAGGTAATATATTTTACAATTTTTTTAGAAATGTCCTTGAATCAAGAAGAAGGTCTTGATTTAAAGTAAATAATTATATTATTTTTGCTTAAAATATCATGCAAGTTAGCCATCAGGAGAAAAAAATGATTTTTAGTAAAGAGCAACTCCTTAATTTAAAAAATGCGTATGAAGCCCTAAACGAAGATGAGGAGCTAATTGATAATCTATTAGAACATAGAACGACGCTTAATAGTTTATCTCCAAAACAACAACAAAATCTTGCTTCTAATATAGTATTCAATTGTCCGAAAGAAGAGTTCCAGCATTTAAACGTAGAAGGCTTGAAAAAGAATTTTACTGAGGATAGTTTTTATTCTGTATTAGAACGCCACATTAAAGCAAGAAGGAGAATGGAGCGATTATCTAATTCAAAAAATCCTCATAGCTTATTTCTTGAAGAGCATGAATCCTTACCTGATTGCGCTGAGCTTTCTTTAAAAATTTTAAATGAAAAAGAAATAGACATAGCCATTAGGCTTGCACGATCTACTCCAGAAGGACAACGAAGTGAATTAATAAGAAAAGTACAAAATGACTTTCCTAATAGTACCTTTGCAACTAAGTTAGGGGCGGCTTTTGTTCTAAGAAGAGAATTAAATAAATTACTCGGTGAGACTCCACATAATTTCTTTTTAAGCTCTGAGTTTAATAAAGAAAGTTATTTAGAGTTTGCCTCTTTATTTGATTTAATTGACGATAAAGAAGAAGAAATTATTGTCAAGCTAGAGAATACTCCTGAGGCACAGAAATCACATGTATTAAAAACAATGGGACAAATTTTTCCTAACAGTAACATGTTAAAACGAACTCGTGAACTGTTCCAAGTCTCACAACAAACTAATAACTGGTTTGCTTCTCTGAATACTGAAAATGAAGATAATAAACATACAGAGATAGAAGAAGAAAGAATACATACTTCAAGTCCTTTCTAGCTCTATAATTGCGCCAGTGATTTTACCACCGGCGCATCTTTAACCTTGAATCAAACTATTACTATACGCGATAAATCAATCCTAGCGTTACCCGATCATCACTTAAAGAAGTATTAGTTAAGCTTTTATTAGTGCTTCCAAAATCAATGTAAGTATATTCTCCACGCAAACTCCAGTTTTTATAAATTATGCCTTCTGCGCCTACTCCACAAGTAAAACCACCCAAGGTTGTAGAACGATTAAAATATAAAGCACTAGAACCCAGATTGGTAACTACTGGTATGAAGTTTTGAAAGCTGGCTCTGCTTTGAAAAGATTCACCTAAGTTCGCATTAGACCAACTATAACCTAATCGGATATATCCTTTCATCCAATCAAAAAATTGATATCCTGGAATAATGCTTAAACCGAAAGTATCTTTAATTTGATAATAGTTTTGTAGAGCTACATTTTCTTGGTAAGTTCCTATTTCTTGAGTGGATGAAGCAGCAACAGGAATATTAAATTGCAAAGAATTGGACGTACTAGACTTGGCTCCGACCCAATTAGCAGTAAACTCTCCGGCTAGAGAAACTTTTGGCATCTTATTGAATGTTTTGCTATATCCTAAGAGCCCTCCAGCGATTCCTCCACCAGTAGTGATATTTTGGCCTAAACTAA
This sequence comes from uncultured Legionella sp., assembly GCA_945952115.1. Taxonomy (GTDB): domain Bacteria; phylum Pseudomonadota; class Gammaproteobacteria; order Legionellales; family Legionellaceae; genus Legionella. Next base: position 9,486 of record CAMFHA010000098.1, read on the forward strand.
TGGGCACTTGTGGAGCAGGGCCAATGTGTGGATGGCGGGGAGTAATATTATAAGGGATATTAGATAAAGTATTTAAGCTCGATTTTATTTTATAGCTATCATAACCCCCAAATGCGCCTAAATAAAAGCCATCTTGTCCATGACTGGCAAATGATGAACACATAACTGCTGCGTAACTAAGATAAATGCAAAATTTATTCACAGTAAAATCCTTTTAAGATTGTTCTTTTTCAGACATAAGCGTGGCTATTTTTCTTTCAAGTTCAGAAACTCGATGTGCTAATTGTGTTTCTGAAATAATAGTTCCATTTGCAGTTTGCGTTTTAACAATCCCCGTGCTTGATTGCTGACAACTGTCAGTGCCTGGAATATAGAAATATCCTGCTCCATACAAAGAACATACTTTAACATACTCAACAGAATATTCAGTCATATCTCCAGAAAATCCATAAGATAAGCTAGACATAAGCATTAAACCAATAATTATCTTTCGATTCATTATTCTTCCTTGTTTTATTAAAAAATAGCGGGATTTATTTTATACTTAGTTTTAAGAAAATGTCTAGAAAGCCAAAATTGAGGGAGTAGTTTAATCTAAACTTAGGTTAAACATTAAATCTTCTTCATCATAATTACTGGGACTTAAATACATTAATGCAATAAATGTTGCTTGCTGATCTTCTTGTAATTCATTGATAAAATTCATTGTTTCTTGATAAATTCCGTACTCGTTATCTGAAAAGCGTTCAACTTCTAGAACCATTTCCGTTTCATTTACCTGCCACTGCCTAGTTTTATCTACCGGATTAGAACTAGTCTCGGTATCAAGGTTTAACATCCTTGCTCCTTAGCCCTATCTTGTCCTTATATTAACTATAGTTCACCTGTAATTTTTGCGCAAAATTTAAACAAATTATATTTGCTTCGAAACTCGCTGCAGAGAGCAAAGTGCGAGGAGACTCGGAGCGGAGAACCGGAGTCAAGGCGCTTCGCTCAGAGCCAACTACGTTGGCGGGAAAAGAAAACCTAGAAT
>CAMFHA010000099.1 GCA_945952115.1 uncultured Legionella sp.
TTTTTCAGGGCAAAAATCTTTAGTCTTTGCTAACTACCCCTGACCTATTACTTTTATTGTTAAGAAGGCTTTAGCTCAATTCTAAAGGATTATTTTTTTATCCAACTGCATTAATATTTTTTATTATGTTAGTATCCTATGTTTTATTATAGAAGGAAAGAGATGTTTTCTAAAATCATCTATATTGGGTTACCTGGAGCAGGCAAGACAAGTGCAGCAACTCAATTAGCAAAAACGCATGATTTAATAGTATGCTCGAGTGATATCGAAATAAAAAAAATTTTAAATGATTATAAAAACAATTGCTTAGATCATGGATCACCTTATGGCATTAAGTTAAATGAACTTAAAGAGCAGTTTAAAAAAGAAGGTCTTGATTCAATAAAAGTAGAACAAGCGTTTCAATGTGAAGGCCATGAAAAACATAGTTCAGCGTTTATGAGCTTGCTTGGTGAGCCTTATTGGAGACGAGTTGAAGCAAATCAAATATCGCGGCTGCACTTATTAATAAACATCCTGAATATCTATTTGATTTAGGTGCAAGCCAAGTATTGAGTGATGTAGTTAAAGAAGCAATTCAAAATAATGGATTTTATCTGATTTATTTAGATGCGGATTCAGATGCAATTGAACAGCATTTACTGACTCCTCAATCTGATGGACGATCACGTTGGCAACATATTTCTAATTATCAAAAAGCGGGTGAACAATGGCGTCAATTAGCTTTGACACATCGACATGGCAGAGCATTAGATTATGCCAAAAATGCTGATTCAACTATTGAAATAACTAAAAATACCTCTTTAGAGGATATTCTTCTCGAAACGGAAGATATTGTTCATTCAATGAGTACTAAAAATATTTTTTAATTACTAAGAAATAACGTAATTGCTCGCACGTCATCCTGAGTCGTTTGCGACGAAGGATCTCCGAATGTTGAATTGTGCTTAATTTCAGGAGATCCTTCGTTTCACTCAAGATGACGGGATGAGCAGTTACGAAATAACACTAGTTTAGCTTTAAAATAAAGGATGAATGGGAATGCATAAATGGATATTAACTTCAAAACAACGTTGTGACTTAGAAATGCTGAGCAATGGAGCTTTTCAGCCCTTAACAGGATTCCTTTCACAAAACGATTATGAAGCAGTATTGTCTACTAATCGCTTGTCCAATGGTTTATTATGGCCTATTCCTATAACGTTGGATGTTTCTGAAGATTTTGCTTCAAAAGTAGAAATTGGTGAACAAATTGAATTATATGATATCGATAATACTTTACTTGCTCATCTGACACTTACAGACAAATGGAGACCAGATAAATCTGTCGAAGCGCTTTCTGTATTTGCTACCCTAGATCAAGCTCATCCAGGTGTTGATTATTTATTTAATCAAAGTGGTTCCTGGTATTTGGGCGGCTCTATTCAAATGCTACACTCAGTGGTTTATCATGATTTTACTGAGTTACGTCATTCTCCCGCCACATTAAAAAACTATTTCTTAAATAATAATTATAATCAAATTGTTGCTTTTCAAACACGTAATCCAATCCATCGAGCTCATTTCGAATTGACTTTGCGAGCAGCAAAAGCTATCGATGGACATTTATTGTTGCATCCTGTAGTTGGGGTAACTAAACCAGGTGATTTAGATTATTTTACTCGTGTTCGATGTTATCAAAAAATAATGCCTTATTATTCGCACCAAAGTGCTACATTAAGTTTGCTGCCTTTGGCTATGCGTATGGCAGGACCTAAAGAAGCATTATGGCATGCTTTAATTCGCAAAAATTATGGCTGTACACATTTCATTGTGGGTCGAGATCATGCAGGTCCAGGCTTAAATTCAAATAAACAAGCTTTTTATGAGCCTTATGCAGCTCAAGAATTAGTACAAAATTATCAAGCTGAAATTCAAATACAAATGGTACCGTTCCAAGAAATGGTTTATTCCCAAGATCGAAAAAAATACTATTTTATGGATGAAATAAGAGACCAAGAAAAGACATTAGCCTTGTCAGGCACTAAAATGAGACAATTATTATCACACAATGAACCTATTCCTTTTTGGTTTTCCTTTCCTGAAGTTATTCAGGAATTGCGTGCTGCACATCCACCTAAAAATGAATTAGGACTTACTCTTTTTTTTACTGGTTTATCTGGTGCTGGAAAAAGTACTCTTGCTCAAGCACTTCATACACAATTAAGATGTCTTGGTAAGCGTCATATCAGTTTAATTGATGGTGATATAGTGCGACGTATTTTAGCCACAGAGCTTGGTTTTTCTAAGGAAGATCGTAATTTAAATATTCAACGTATTGGTTATGTTGCCAGCGAAGTAACCAAAGCAGGAGGTATCGCAATTTGTGCAGCAATTGCACCTTATAGAGAGGCTCGTGAAAATAACCGATGTTTGATATCAAGCTATGGTAATTATGTTGAAATTTATGTTGCAACACCCTTGTCTACGTGTGAGCAACGAGATCCCAAAGGTTTATATGCCAAAGTTAAAAAAGGCCAAATAACTGCTTTCACAGGAGTTAGCGATCCTTATGAGCCTCCTTATAATCCAGAAATCACTATTGATACTTGTTTACCAATTGACGAGTGTGTAGATCAAATTGTGAATTATTTAGTCAAAGAAGATTATTTGAAAATAGATGGAGTAAGCAAATCTGAAAAAGAGGTCATTAATTATTTTGAGATGAGTGATGTTGAATAATTAGAGCGTGTTTACAATTCATCCTTACCGCCTAAAAACGGCATAACCGTTCAATAGACTTCTTGCATAACCTGCATCTTTTATTTTATTGCTGCGTTATAAAGCGTTCTCCGGTGCTCATTTACTCATGTAAACTCCGCTCCTTGAAGCTTTATGCCTTGCACTAAAACAAAATCTACAGGTTATGCAAGAAGTCTAATTAATGGCGTCAACTTAAGAATTTTCCTCTCTCCCCAAAGGGGCGAGAGGACTGTATTTAGCAAATAATAAGCTTAAGTTGACGTCATTGAGAGCACACTTAATTAATCTTCATCACCTTCTAGAAAACTTCTTAATTTTTCAGAGCGAGAAGGGTGACGAAGCTTTCTTAATGCTTTTGCTTCAATTTGACGGATACGTTCACGAGTGACATCAAATTGTTTACCTACTTCCTCTAAAGTATGATCGGTATTCATTTCAATACCAAAACGCATGCGTAAAACTTTAGCTTCACGCGGTGTTAAAGTTTCTAGAATTTCTAAAGTTGCTTCGCGTAAGCCTTCTGCAGTCGCCATATCAATGGGCGATTCAATATTGTTATCTTCAATAAAGTCACCAAGGTGTGAATCGTCATCATCACCTACAGGTGTTTCCATTGAAATAGGTTCTTTAGCAATTTTTAAGACTTTGCGAATTTTATCTTCACTTAATTCCATTTTTTCTGCTAATTCTTCAGGCGTTGCTTCTCGACCTGTTTCTTGTAAAATTTGACGAGAAATTCGATTTAGTTTATTGATTGTTTCTATCATATGAACTGGAATACGAATGGTGCGAGCTTGATCTGCAATTGAACGTGTAATGGCTTGTCTAATCCACCATGTGGCGTAAGTAGAGAATTTATAACCACGACGATATTCAAATTTATCCACGGCTTTCATCAAACCTATATTGCCTTCTTGAATAAGATCCAAAAACTGTAAACCACGGTTGGTGTATTTTTTAGCAATAGAAATTACGAGACGTAAGTTGGCCTCTACCATCTCTTTTTTAGCACGGCGCGCTTTCGCTTCGCCAATAGACATTTTACGGTTAATGTCTTTAATTTCAAAAATACTTAAATTATATTCCAATTCAAAAGAAGCAAGTTTAGATTGTAAACGAAGAATTTCATCTCGATATTCTCCTAGACGTTCTAAATCTAGTTTTTTGCCATGTTTTCCTATAATAGCATCTAACCAAGATAAGTCTGTTTCTTGACCAGGGAAGGTCTCAATAAATAATTTTCTTGGAACTCGTGCTTTTTCAATACAAAGACGCATAATACTACGTTCGAATTCACGGATATGATTTCGTAATTGACGAAAATGACGTGTTAAACGATCGACTTGTCTTGAGGTTAATTTAAGCTTTAAAAAAGACTCTGACATTTGCTCTAAGAGCTTAGCTGTCTTGGTATTATTTTTTCCATGCTCTTTCAAAGCTTGAACAGCCGCTTCAAAAGACTCTCTTAATTCATCAAAATATATTTTAGCTTGCTCAGGATTAGGGCCGTCATCAACTTCTCCCAAGCCGCCTTCACCTTCACCCTCATCGTCTTCAGATTCCATATCAACAAGAGCTTCATCTTGTTGATCTTCGTCGAGCATCGAACCAATACTAGCAGCTGGAGCTGATTCATCATCTACGTCAGAGAAGCCGCTAATAATTTCACTTAATCGAATTTCTTCTGCATTAAAACGCTCATAATCATCTAGTACCAATTGAGTTGTTTCTGGATAATGAGCTAAAGATTTAAGAACTTGATAAATACCTTCTTCAATTCGTTTGGCAATACGAATTTCACCTTCTCGAGTAAGAAGTTCAACTGTACCCATTTCACGCATATACATGCGAACAGGATCAGTAGTTCGTCCGGTTTCTTTATCGACAGAAGCCAGAACCATAGCTGCTTCTTCAATATCAGGAACCTCTTCAGTATTTAGTAATAATGCAAGCTCATCTTCACTTGGGGGTTGCTCAAACACCTTAATATTCATGCCTTCGAGCATGCTAATAATGACATCAAAATGTTCGGTATCTACAATATTTGGTAATAAATCATTAATTTGGCTATAAGTTAGATAACCTTGTTCTTTACCCAGGCTGATAACTTTGGTAATCTGTGAGCTTTGCTGTTCTTGGTCATTCATGGTCATAAGCACTTCTTTTGGAGACAATTAGGATTACAAAAAGTTTTTGATTATAAACTGGCTGAATGCAACATGCTAGTATTTCATCTTTTTTATTTTTCACTAATCACCTGTTGATGTCGATTTTTCAATAATTCTTGCAAATTTATTTTTTCAATTTCTGATAAGCCTTCTTTTCGTGACTTATTAATAAATTGTTTTATCATCATTTCTTTATTTTGTTTTTGTAAAAACAAAATAATATCAAGAAATTCTTTAGTAAGTTCCGCCTCGGGTACTTGATGATCCCAAAAAGCTAACTTATTAATGGCTTCAAAATAAGAAGTTTCTCTCCATGCCTCAATCAAAGAGGCTGTATTAGCATGTGGATTATTTTTCAATTGTAGTAGTAATTTTAAAAAAATGTGATGTTCTTGGTCATTAAATAAAGATAAATCAATATTGTTTGCATTAGGAGCATAAAGTTCAGGGTGTTGTAAAAGCAGAGCTACCGCAATTCTTAAAGGAGAGCGTGCAATAGTTGACGCGTGTTCAATTAATTTGGGTTCAGAAAGCGTTTTATTCAATAATAAATTAAGACGATGTGTATCAATATGCGTTAAACGTGAAAGTTCATCAAGCATTAATTGTTTATACGATCCTTCTTCTATTTTTTCCAATAGAGCTTTGGCAGCATTGATTAATTGCGTTTTTCCTGTGGGACTAGTCAAATTAATATCTTTTGCTAATGTTTCAAAAAGGAAACGATGAAGCGGAAGGGGATTTTGTATACGCTTTAAAAAAGCGTTTTGTCCTTCTTCTCTAACTAAACTATCTGGATCATGCCCTTCAGGCAAAAATATAAAGCCTACATCAATTCCTGTATTCAAATGAGGCAAACTGCTTTCTAGCCCTCGCCATGCAGCTTGTTTTCCGGCTGAGTCTCCATCAAAACAAAAGATAATTTGCTTACAGTGTTTAACTAAAAGTTGAATATGATAAGTACTCGTTGCTGTACCCAAGGTAGCTACCACATTAGATATACCATGTTGAGCAAGAGCAATAACATCCATATAGCCTTCGACAACGATAATAAATTCTATACTTTTTTTATGTATTAAAATTTGATGAAGCCCGTATAATTCACGATTTTTTTGAAAAATGACTGTTTCTGGCGAGTTAAGATATTTAGGTTTTTGATTTGCATCTAACACTCGGCCACCAAAACCAATAATGCGACCATGACGATCATGAATAGGGAACATAATCCTGTTCCGGTAGCGATCATAGATTTTGCCATCATCAGTTTTTACTAGCATGCCACTCATAATGAGTTCATTGCGCAAATGCGCAAATTCTTTTTCTAAATGATGCCAGCCTTCTGGAGCAAAACCTAATTGATATAATTTGGCCACAGAACCACTTAAGCCGCGTTTTTTCAGATAAACGATGGCTTCTTGACCTTCATATTTTAGTTTTTTTTGATAATAATCAGCTACAATTTTTAGTAATTTATATAAATCATTAGTTGTATTTTTCTCATTATTGCCTTCTCGAGGAACAGAAAGGCCTAATCGAGTCGCTAAAGTTTCAATTGCTTCAGGAAAACTTTGAGACAAATAATTCATTATAAAACTAATAGCATTACCAGAGGCACCACAACCAAAGCAATGATAAAATTGTTTACGCGCTACTACATTAAAAGAAGGTGATTTTTCATGATGAAAAGGGCAACAAGCAATATGGCTATTACCCCTTTTTTTCAAAGGAACATAACTATCAATTAACTCAACTACATCCGTGCGGTTTAAAAGCTCGTCAATGAATGGCTGTGGTATTAAGCCAGACATGAGTGTTTAACTCAATTTAGCCTTGATTAAAGCGCTGACTTTAGACATATCAGCCCTTCCTTGTATTTTATTTTTTAATTGACTCATTACTTTGCCCATATCAGCCATTTTTTGAGCGCCTGTTAGGGCAATTGCTTCATTGATTAATTGTTCAATTTCAGCCGAAGATAAAGGCTCAGGTAGATACTTGGAAATGACTTCTAATTCAAATTGTTCTTGAGAAACCAGCTCATCTCTATTAGCTTTCTCATATTGAGCAATAGATTCTTTACGTTGCTTAGTCATTTTATCTAAAATAACGAGCATTCGTTCATCGTCTACTTCGATACGCTCATCTACTTCAATTTGCTTTATTGCTGCAGTAATTAAACGCAAGGTTTTAAGTAGATTTTGATCTTTAGCGCGCATTGCATCTTTTACATCATTATTGAGCTGTTCTTTAATAGGCATGTTTATTCCTCAAACACAAAAGGCCACATAATGTGACCTTGGTAATTTTTGGTTTCCAAACTACTGTATAATTAACTGGTGTCAAATAATTATTTACGTCGGTGTTTTGTGCCACGACGAGATGTAGACGTGTCACGCGAAATCTTTTTTAAGTGACGTTTTACAGCTGCGGCTTGTTTACGTTTACGCTCAGCAGTGGGCTTTTCATAAAACTCACGACGACGTAATTCAGTTAAAATACCGGCTTTTTCACAAGAGCGCTTAAAACGGCGCAATGCATATTCTGGGTTCTCGCCTTCTTTTACGCGAACTGTAGGCATTAAACTTATCCTCTGGTTATTTTATCTATAGGTGGGCAATTCTAGTGCGAGTTGAAGCGCTCGTCAAGTTTAATCTAATGCTTTTGTATAAATTTATTAATTTGAACTATCTGAGGTATACTAGTGAGTTTAAATATTGGTTTGAGGCTGGAATGCGTGTATTAGGTATTGAATCTTCTTGTGATGAAACAGGAATTGCTGTTTATGATTCAAATAGAGGGCTGCTAGCACATGCACTACATTCGCAAATAAGTACTCATCAGGTTCATGGGGGAGTTGTCCCAGAGTTAGCTTCTCGAGATCATGTCAATTATATAATTCCTTTATTAGATGAAGTCTTAGAGCATTCTCAACTTACTAGGCAGTCTATTGATGCTATAGCATACACGGCTGGGCCTGGGCTCATTGGCGCTTTGTTGGTAGGTGCTTCTTTTGCTAAAAGTTTAGCTTATAGCCTAGGGATTCCTGCTTTAGGCGTGCATCATTTAGAAGCACATATTTTAGCGGCTAAGATGGAGACACCTAGTTTAGATTTTCCTTTTATTGCTTTGTTAGTGTCCGGAGGTCATTGCCAATTAATAGAAGTACAGGCTTTAGGTGATTATCAATTACTAGGAGATACTTTAGATGATGCAGTAGGTGAAGCCTTTGATAAAACGGCAAAATTGATGGGAATTCCTTATCCGGGTGGTCCAGTTTTAGCCGGGCTTGCCGATCGCTGTGAGTCAACGCCTTATCGTTTTCCTCGTCCAATGACCGATAGACCAGGTTTAGATTTTAGCTTTAGTGGACTGAAAACTTATGCATTAAATACTTGGAATCAAACACAAAAAAAAGAACAAGATCGTTTGGAAATCTCAAAAGCATTTCAGCAAGCAGCAGTAGACACTTTGATTATTAAATGTAAGCGAGCAATAGAGCAAACTGGATGTTCTCGTTTAGTCGTTGCAGGTGGAGTGGGAGCTAATAAAACTTTGCGTCTTGAATTGATAAATTATGTCAAAAAAATAGGTGGAGAAGTGTTTTTCCCGGCTTTAGAATATTGCACTGATAATGGTGCTATGGTTGCTTATGCAGGATGTTTACGTTTATTAGCTGGAGAATCTGATTCAGATACAAGCGTGATTGTCAAAGCAAGATGGGGCTTAGCTGTTAAAGAATAAAATACTATGTTAAGATTAAATATTTCATGATTTACTTACATATGATACAATATGTACTTTTGTTGATCTTTTTGAGGTTTTTATGACAAAGCAAGTAATCAAGACGGCATCTGAGCAATCATTAAGTGAAGTAGTAAGCAGTTCTCTGGATTCACCAACTCAGGTGCCAGCAAAATCATCAAAGCTACAAAGGCAAAGAACGAGCTCTTATCAAAGGAGTCCGTCTTCCTATTTTTCTGAAGAAGGCAATACAATTATTGAAATTGAAGAGCTTCGTTCTTCTTTTAATGAAAAAGAAGAAGCATTCGAAAATAATTTTTTTAAAAATAATTCCAATTCTATAAATTCACTTTTTGGATTGATAGACACAGATACTTCAGATTTAGTTTCGACAGAAGAAAAAAGTGCTTATAAATATTCAGAAAATGATTTATTAGGGCAAAAAGACATCCGACCAAAATTAGGAAAATTTGAGATTAATGGTTTATCTATCTTCGCACACCCTGCGTTAGACTTGCCAGATGAAGAAGAAAAAATTGGTTTTACTTTGTGATAGCTAAGAATTAAATTGTTTTGATGAAATAGAAGATATAGTAGCATTACTTTTATCTTTTATTTCGTCATTGGGTTGTTGTTTTATATAGAAATAAATAGCAATAAATGCTAAAACCACAATGACAATAAGTGCAATCACTCCGATATACTCATTAATTAAATCTTTTTTCTTCATAAATGATTTCTCCCATTAGCTTTTATTATAGTATAGCGTTTATGGTGATTTTGATCCTATAGCATTGCTCACTAAGCTTTATACTTCGTTGCATTCGCACGCGGCTTCAGTTCTGTAGGCCGACATCCTGCAGTTTCGTCTTTTTATCTAAAAAATACGGTGCTTCGAAATGTCGGGTAGGTATTATAATTTCTTTTAGGCATAATTTTTGCATTCAATTATCCTAGAAAACGCAGTTGAATCGTAGCGAGAGTGTTTAATGTGCTGATTGTTCAAGAGATTTTGATGATTTTTTACTTCACCGTATGGGTGATACGCCTTCAGCAAAAAATCATCAAAATCTCTTGAACAATCAGTGCAGTAGACACTCATAGTAGATTTAACTGCGTTTTCTAGGATTATGGATAAGGAAAAAATAACTTTTTATAAGTATTGAATAAAAAAGTTATCACTAAAAGGAGATTGACCATGATAAACAAGAGTCTGTTTTTCAAAAGTATGCCTTTAATTGTGTATGTAGGAATTTCTTTGTTTCATAGTTTGAGTGTTTTATTTTAAAAGGATCATTGAATGAAAATAATTGTAGGAGTGTTATTAAGCTTTTTTTTACTCAACAGCTCGCTCTATGCTCAGAAAACGCAACGGATTGAGCAAATCAATAATGATAGAGTAATTGTATGGAAGACTTTAATCTATCCTTCTACAAAACAAAAGTTAGTCATGCACCGTCATGAGCACGATCGAGTGGTCATTGCTTTGACTGATGGATTGCTTAAAATTGTCACAGATAAAGGTAAAACTCATTATTGGAAGTTGGAAAAAAACAAAGCTTATTATCTTTCTCGCGATCCAGTTCATGAATTACATAGTGATGAGAATATGACAAAACATGTAATTAAAGTAATGGTTATTGAGTTAAAAAATTAATTTTAACCTAGAAAACGCAGTTGAATCGTAGCGAGAGTGTTTAATGTGCTGATTGTTCAAGAGATTTGGATGATTTTTTGCTGAAGGCGTATCACTACTGCCATTAAGTTAAGGAATTTCACATCGTAACCGTTCGGGCTGAGGAGGCC
>CAMFHA010000100.1 GCA_945952115.1 uncultured Legionella sp.
GATTAAACCTGTGCTTTTGAGTATTTGTCAACTAAAACTTAAGGCTAATTGGAAGGGCGGGAATCCATGCAAAAATCAACCACTGAGCTAAATTTATAGATGGTTTCCCGCCTTTGCGGGAAAGACATAGCGTTAAATGCTAGTAAATTACATACTCTGTGAAGGATTACGATTTCGCAGCTTCATCTTTTTATCTAAAAAATACTGTGCTGCAGAATGTCGGTTCAACTGCTTTTTTGGGTTTAAATATTTAAACTTAGCATGGAGTGCCGCTATGAAAACGAAAAACTGTATCAGAGCTAATGATAAAATTATTTTCTATAGCTAAAAACTCTGCTAAGCGTGATTCAATATTTTCGCCATATAATTTTGCTAAACGTAAATAATCCTCAAAATGTCGTGCTTCTGAGCGAACTAAAGTACTATAAAATTTAGCTAAATCATGATCTTCTAAATAAGGAATTAGCGAGTAAAATCGTTCACAAGACCTAGCTTCAATAATTGCTCCAATAATCAGTTGATCACAAAGACGTTGAGCATTATTTTTAATAGTAACTTGTTGATGTAGTTTGGAACCATATTCTGAAGGATGTAGTGGGCCGAATTTAATTGCTCTTTGCTGCATAATATCGATTACTTTTTCAAAATGTAATAGTTCTTCTCTTGCTAAAGGAGACATTACTTCTATTAATTCCTTTTTTTCTGGGTATTTACTCATAAAAGTAATTGCAGTTGCTGCAGCTTTTCGTTCACAATGCGCATGATCTAATAGTAACAGAGGTATATGATTGGCTGCATATTCTAGCCACGCCTCCGGTGTTTTTATTTGTAAGAATTCATTTAGTGTTTGTAAATTATTATCTAATCGTTTTAACATATTAAAATGCACTATACTAAAGTAATTTGGTTGAACCTAAGCTGGCAAGAATAGCACTAAATTAAGAAGTTTCGTCATTCTCATGAAAGAGAGAATGACGTGTTAGCCTTAACTTAGTACCATTAAAGCTTTAATAATCATTATTGTAGGGGTAATGATTAAATTTAGGTTTAAAAACTGCAAATTTTGGCTTAATTTGGTTAAATGTCAATAAAATATAAATATTATAAAAAAAATCAGGTGAAAAATGGATGAAAAAAAACCAGATGATGAGTTTAGCAAGTGGTTTTCAACTTATGGTTTGATTACTTCTCAGCGTATCCTTGGTTATTATGCAATAACATTACCTCAAGCAGAACTGATACCTGCTATAAAAAATAGTACAAGTTTCTATCATTGCTTAGTGCAGGTGCCTTTGAAAAATGTATTAAATGGGATTATTTTACAACAAGCTAATGATTATCATGTGTATATTCAAAAATTATTTATTGATTATTTGCTTTCTGGAGAAAGCGGTAAATCTCCTCAAGAACAAGGAGCATCGACTCGTGAATCATTAGAGAGTGAACGAAAAGCTTTGGTACAATTAGGAGAGGAGTTTAATCAGAAACAAATGGATCATGAAACAGTTATTAGCTCGACTCAAAAAGCATTAATGAATATAACAACTGATTTAAGTGATTCTATAAAGAATGCCATTAACACCATCTCTTATTTTGCAATGCAAGTAGAGGCTAATTACACGTCAACACAAATTGAATATTCATTAATTCATGCTTTAGTCTATGCGGGAAAGGATAAAGCTAACCCCAGTATTAATAGAGATTTGTTTATAGACAAGTTAGATGAAGTGCTTAAATTAAATAAGATCAATGAAATGGAAGCTCCATTAGAGGATGAGTTATCTTCATTTTTTATGATGCTAGAAAAAGCATATGAGCAAATTGATGAATTATTCAATCGAGTTTTAAGCATCACAGATTCAGCACGTGCTTTTCGCTCTCAATTTTATCAAGCAGCTTTGCGGGTTATTGAGCTGATAAAGCTGTTAGCTGACTATAGAATTGATCCAGTACAAGATGCTATCAATAGAGAGTCTTTATATTTTGATAAAACAATTGGTGAAAATTAAGATAGTATTAATAGCACTTAAGTTAAAAATAAACTAAATAAAGCCGTAGATAGGAGTGCGATTTTAAGTGCAGTTTTTCTTCGCTATTCGTCATCCTGAGCGTAGCGAAGGGGTAGTATTAAGCAGCAATCAAGAGATCCTTCGCTACGCTCAGGATGACGAGCCCATAAAAAAAACGTATTTAAAATCACACCCGTTCAATAGATGAATCTATAAAACTTAGTGTCATTAACGAGATTATTAATAAATTTAATAATCTCGTTGCACCTCACAATGAATTTTTATTAGCCAACAGCGCAGTTTTTAGATATACTATACCCCTTTAATTTAAACCTATATGGAGCTAATGATGGCAAATGAAGTGACTTTGTCGATTATCAAACCAGATGCTGTTGCAAAAAATGTAATTGGTCAAATATACAGCCGTTTCGAACAAGCTGGTTTAACTATTGTTGCTGCTAAAATGGTGCAATTGTCTCGTGCTCAAGCAGAAAGTTTTTACGAAATTCATAAAGAGCGTCCTTTCTTTAAAGATCTTGTGGAGTTTATGATTTCTGGTCCTGTAATGATTCAAGCAATTAAAGGCGATAGCGCTGTTGTTAAAAATAGAGATTTAATGGGTGCAACGAATCCTAAAGAAGCGGCTCCAGGCACTATTAGAGCTGATTTTGCTGATAGTATTGATGCGAATGCTGTACACGGTTCAGATAGTTTGGAAAATGCGCAGCGTGAAGTTGCTTTCTTTTTTGAGCCTCACGAGTTATGTGATAGATAAGCAGTTCGGAGTAGAGTGTGGATCAAAAAGTTAATTTATTGAATTATAACTATCAACAGTTAAGAGAGTTATTAACATCTTGGGGTGAAAAGCCTTTTCGCGCCCAACAATTAATTCCATGGATTCATCAAGTTGGTTTACAAGATTTTTCCCAGATGACCAATCTGGGGAAAAGTCTAAGAGAAAAAATTGCTCGTCTAGCTTTTGTTAAGCTACCAGAAATTATTGCTTGTCAAAAATCAGCTGATGGTACTCATAAATGGCTACTTAAGCTGGATTGTGGTAATTGTATTGAAACAGTTTTTATTCCTGAATCCAATCGTGGAACTCTCTGTGTTTCTTCGCAAGTTGGTTGCGCTCTTAATTGTTCTTTTTGTTCTACAGCAAAACAAGGTTTTAACCGTAATTTAACTACTGCTGAGATTATAGGGCAGGTTTGGTTAGCTGCTAGAGAATTATCTTTATCTAATGGTGCACATGATAAAAGAGTAACTAATGTCGTTATGATGGGTATGGGTGAGCCATTACTTAATTTTGATAATGTTGTTTCAGCTATGAATATTATGATGGATGATTTTGCTTATGGTTTATCTAAGCGTCGTGTTACTTTAAGCACTTCGGGCGTTTTACCTGATTTAGAACGCTTAAGAGAAGTAAGTCCTGTTGCTCTAGCGGTTTCTTTACATGCTCCGACAGATGAATTACGAAATGAATTGGTTCCTATAAATAAAAAATATCCTTTAGCTCAATTAATGGCTTTATGTAAACGTTATTTTAAAAACGAACCGAGACGAAAGGTCACATTTGAATATGTGATGTTAAAAGGTATTAATGATCAGCCTGAGCATGCTAATCAGCTGATTAAATTATTAAAAGATGTACCTGCTAAAGTTAATTTAATTCCTTTTAACCCTTTTCCTATGACTCAGTACCAGCGTTCTTCGCAACAAGCAATTGATGCATTTAGAGACAGATTAATGCGTAGTGGCATTAATACCATTACCCGTAAAACACGAGGCGATGATATTGATGCAGCCTGTGGTCAATTAGCGGGTGAAGTAAAAGATAGGACAAGTCGCTCACAACGATGGCAAAAATTGCATTTTATCTCTCAAAAAAAAATGGAAAGTGAGAGTCCTTTAGCTAATTAGGAGTAGAATTGTCAATAGACCCTAGTTATAATGCGACATTGTTTTTCATTAGAAATGTTAATTGTGTCAAAAATTTTAAAATTTTTATTATTAGCAAGTTGTCTCTATTTAAATGCTTGCCAAAATAATAAGGAAGATGAACCTCTTCCTAGTAAAAACCAACCTAATTTAAACCGAGCGGCTACTATTAATATGCAGCTGGGTTTGGGCTATTTAAAACAAGGCGATAGACCAAGAGCCAAAAAAAAATTACTTACCGCTTTAGAACAAGAACCTAATTCAGCGGATGTAAATGCAGCTATGGCTTATTATTTAGAGCAAACAAGTGAAATTGATGAGGCAAAAAAATATTATTTAAAAGCAATTTCATTATCGTCAAATAGTGGGGCACAGCTTAATAACTATGGTACTTTTCTTTGTCGTCAAGGAGATTATAAACAAGCAGAGACTTATTTTTTAAAGGCAGTAAAAGATACTCAATATATTCATACTGCGGGTGCATATGAAAATGCAGGTTTATGTGTATTAGCCATTCCTAATATTGAAAAAGCCAAACTTTATTTTAATAAAGCACTAAATCAAGATCCTTCTCGTAGAGAGTCGTTTTATGAGTTGCTCAAATTAGAAAGTAAAGAAGCACATAATGAGCGCGCATTTCAACTCATCCAAACACATCCAGATTTAGTTTTAAATAACAAAGGATTATTAGAATTAGCTAAAGATCTAGCCTATAAAACAGGAAAGCCTGAGATAGCTGCTGAATATGAAAATTATTTAAATAAGTTAAAAGGCTCTGTTGGCAATTCTCAAGTTAAGTTAAATGTAGATAATACTAGTGGAGTCAATAATGCATACAACAGCCACAATAGATAATTTAAACAACGTTCCAATGGAAAATCCTGGTATACAATTAGCGCAAATACGCCAACAGAAAGGATATACTGTTGATTATGTGGCCAGTAAGTTGCATTTGAGAGCGAAAATTATTGAGCTTATCGAAGTGGGTGATTTTAATCTATTACCAGAGCCAGTTTTTATTAAAGGGTATTTGCGAGCTTATTCTAAATTATTAGGAGTAGCTCCAGATCCTTTTCTACATATTTTTAATTCTCAATTTACTGAAGAAAAAAAACCAGAACGAGCTTTATGGCAAAGTAAGCGTGAATCACATAAAGCAGAACATTTTATTCGTTGGTTTACCCTACTATTTGCCTTTGGTGTACTGCTTGCTATAAGCCTATGGTGGCATAATAATCGGGATAACCATGCTGTTTATTCTGCGACCAAAGAAGGGTTAAGTGAAGATTTATCGTTAAATGAATCTTTGCCTGCTCCTTCTGAAATTAAATTAAGCGATATTTCTCAAATGCAGGATTTATTAACTCCAAGGCCACAAATGTCTTTAGTGGAGAAAGTAAGTGAGTGAGCGAATTCAGGCAGTACGAGGGATGAATGATATTTTACCGGAAAAAACGTCTTTATGGCGTCAAGTAGAAAAAATATTTATCGATTGTGTTTCCTCTTATGGTTATCAAGAAATTCGCTTTCCAATGCTTGAAAGTACGCAATTATTTAAAAGAACAATTGGTGAAGTAACAGACATTGTTGAAAAAGAAATGTATACCTTTAGTGATCTTAATGGAGATAGTATAACATTACGACCTGAAGGTACTGCTTCTTGTGTTCGGACTTGCTTAGAACATAGTTTATTATACAATCAACACCAAAAGTTATGGTATATGGGGCCGATGTTTCGACATGAACGCCCACAAAAAGGCCGTTACCGTCAATTTACACAATTTGGTGTTGAGGTGTTTGGTCTATCTGGGCCTAATATTGAATTAGAATTGATCTCTTTGTGTTATCGCCTATGGAAAAAACTTGGTTTTGCTGATGATGTCCAATTACAAATTAACTCATTGGGTGATCTTTCTGAGCGTATTACATATAAAAATATTTTGATAGAGTATTTTCATCATCACTATGATCATCTTGATGAAGATAGTAAAAAGCGTCTTGAAAGGAATCCATTACGTATTCTTGATAGTAAAAACCCACATTTAAAAGAGCTTATTGCAGAAGCACCAAAACTTATTGATACTTTAAGTACGGAAAGTAAAGCTCATTTTGATGCTTTTTGCAAAGGACTTGACTTATTAAAAATACCCTATGTTATTAACCCAGTTTTAGTGCGTGGTTTAGATTATTATGGCCATACAGTATTTGAATGGGTAACAGATAAATTAGGCAGTCAAGCAACGATATGTGCTGGCGGACGCTATGATAAGCTAGTAGAGCAATTAGGAGGTAGCCCAACTCCTGCTGTTGGGTTTGCATTAGGTATTGAGCGTATTATCTTACTTATGGAAATTTTAAATAAAGCACAATTAATTAATTTAAAATCTTCTGTATTTATAGTTTCCTCTAGTGAGGCGGCTATTAAGAATGCATTAATTTTAAGTGAGTCTATTCGTGATCATCATCCTAATTTAGAAGTGCTTACTAATATTTCAGAAGGAAGCTTTAAAAGCCAATTTAAAAAAGCAGATAAAAGCGGTGCTGATTTGGCATTAATTTTAGGCGATGATGAGATAAAAAATCATACGATAGGTATTAAAAATTTGCGCCATCAAGCGGAGCAAATTGCAGTGGAACAAAAAGATCTTAATAAATTTTTAAAGGATTTTTTTGAGCATTCTTTATAGAGAATGAACTATTAGGAAATTTGAGTGTTTTGATAGGACTCTCGGTTTACATCCTTTTTCAACGTGATTGGAAGATCTAAGATTATAATAGAATCTTGGATCTTCCGGTCAAGCCGGAGGATGACGAGCGAGAGTTTTGCTTTGCGTTGTTGTCCTCCAACTTGATTGGAGGATCCAGGGTTTGAGAGGCTCATTGGATCTTCGGGGCAAGTCGGAGAAGGTTGATGATGATAGAGGTTATTTAGCATAAAGCCAGGAGAAAAAAAATATGTCAGTTTATATGACAGAAGAAGAGCAATTAGAAACAATTAAAAAATGGTGGAACAAACATGGAAATTTAATCACTATCATTTTATCTATTGTGCTTTTATGTATAGCTGGTTTTCGCTACATGAATTGGCATCAAGATAAGGTAAAACAACAAGCTTCAAGTGCATTTGAAAATATGATGATAGCTTTTTCTAATCAGGATATTAAATCAGTTCGTTCCTATTCTACGGAATTAATTAAAGATTATAGTAAAACGGTTTATGCTGATATTGCTCATTTAACCTTAGCAAAAATATATATTGAAAAAAATAAACTGACACAAGCAAAAAATGAATTACAAGCAGTAGTTTCTAATAGTCATATGTTGCCATTAAAGCAGGTAGCAAAAATTCGAATTGCACGTATTTTTGCAGCAGATAAAGAATATACTAATGCTTTAAATGAGCTTACTTCTATTGATGATACTACTTATTTGCCTGTAATTAACGAATTAAAAGGTGATATTTACAGTGCTTCAGGCCAATATCAAAATGCAATTAATGCCTATCGTTTAGCAATTAAAGCAGTAAAAAATAAAGGAATGAGTAATTTGTTTTTAGAAATGAAGTCTAACGAGTTGGCGAATAAAGCTCACTCTGTTATTTCTGAAAGCAAAAAGGTGCAAACGGTTTAACTTATATATTGAACAGGGCTAATTATGAAAAGCAAACTATTAACACTCGCTTTATGTGTATTAGTACAAGGATGTAATAAAATAGATGATTATATGCTAGGAAAGGATAATACACCGCAGCCTAAAGAATTAAAGCAAATTAATACTCAATTAAAAATTGCTCAGAGTTGGTCTGTTCCTGCTGGAAAATCACATAAAAATATTGGTTATTTAAAATTACAACCAGTGATTATGGGGTCAGTGATTTATACTGCGGATCCTAGTGGATTAATTCAAGCAACCTACAAATCCAATGGTCGTATAAAATGGTCTACTTTGTTGAATCATAATTTGATAAGTGGGCCTTCTGTTGCTAATGGAGTTATAGCACTAGGAACTAATAATTCTTCTTTAGTGGTATTAGATAAATCAACTGGAAAAGAATTATGGCAAGCCAGCTTATCTGGTGAACTTCTTTCTGCACCTGCAATAGCTCATCATAAGATTATTGCTAAAACCATTGATGGAAAAGTTTATGCTTTTGATCAAAAAACAGGTAAACAACTTTGGGCAATAGAGCATGGTTCTCCTAATTTAGTATTAAAAGCAAGTTCTTCTCCTATTGTAATGGGGAATTTGGTGCTAATTGGTTTTTCAGATGGAAAATTAGAAGCGTTTGAGTTGGATTCAGGACGTACTGTATGGCAAAGAAGTATGGCTTACGCTAGTGGTTCAAGTGATGTCGAGCGTTTGGTTGACATAGATGCTGATCCTATTATACAAAATAATGTAGTCTATTTAGCAACGTATCAAGGTTATATTGGAGCACTTTCTTTAGATAATGGAGAATTTATTTGGAAAAAACCAGGCTCCGTTTATAAAAATATTCTTTTGTATGCAAATAACTTATACATCACCGATAGTAATGATATTTTATGGTCGATTGATAGTAAAACAGGTCATGTTAATTGGAAACAATCCGCATTGAAAGCTCGTGGTTTAACAGAACCAGTTCTTATTGGCCATAATTTAGTAGTAGGGGATAAAATCGGCTATTTACATTTTCTTGATACCCAAATGGGTGACTTATTAGGACGCACACAACTATCTGCTGGTATAAGTAGTGCGCCTGTTACTGTAGGAAGGAAGCTCTACGTATTAACCAATAATGGAATGCTTAATGAGTTGACGGTGAATTAATAAATGACTCCAGTAATTGCTTTGGTTGGACGACCTAATGTAGGTAAATCCACTTTATTTAACCGAATAACAAAAACTCAAGATGCTTTGGTTGCAGATTTTCCAGGCTTAACTCGTGATAGGCAATATGGTGATGCCTATTATGAAAATAAAGCGTTTATTGTGGTAGACACTGGAGGGATAGGGGTTGATGATATTGCTGTGGATAGTTTGATGTCTAAACAATCTACAATTGCATTACAAGAAGCCGATATTGTCCTTTTTATCGTTGATTGTCGCGCAGGTTTAACTGGGATAGATGAACAAATTGCTACGCATTTAAGAAAACTCGGTAAAAAGGTACATTTAGTTGTAAATAAATCAGAACATCTAGATGATGATATTGCTTGTTCTGATTTTCAATCCTTGGGTATTACAGATATTCATTCTATATCCGCAGCACATGGGAGTGGAATCAGTTCTTTGTTAGAGCATATATTAGAGCCTTATTCAGAGGTATTAGTAGAAGAGCCAATAGAGAATGAAGCTATTAAAATTGCTTTTGCTGGCCGTCCTAACGTAGGCAAATCTACTTTAATTAATAGAATTTTAGGCGAAGAGCGTGTTGTGGTTTATGATATGCCAGGTACAACACGAGATAGCATTTCTATTCCATTTCAAAGAGATGAGCACCAATATATTTTAATCGATACTGCTGGTGTAAGAAGAAAATCACGCATTGATGAAAAAATAGAAAAATTCTCTGTAATAAAGACATTACAAGCAATAAAAGAAGCTCATGTATGTTTACAAGTTTTAGATGCTCAAGAAGGCATAACTGATCAAGATATGAATTTATTAGGTTTCATTATTGAATCTGGAAAAGCGCTTGTTATTGCTTTAAATAAATGGGATGGTCTTGATGAGGAACATAAAGAACATATCAAATCTGAAATTGAACGCCGTTTGCATTTTGCAAAATTTGCTAAAATTCGTTTTATCTCTGCGCTACATGGTAGTGGAGTTGGTGGCTTATTCAATGATATTAATGAAGCTTATGCTTCCGCAACACAGTCTTTTTCTACACCTCGACTAACTCGATTATTACAAGATATTAGTACCAAACATGTACCTCCAACTATTAATGGTCGTCGCATTAAGTTACGTTATGCTCACATTGGAGGCCATAATCCTCCTGTTATTGTAATTCATGGTAATCAATTAAATGATTTACCTGAACATTATAAACGCTATTTGAATAATGAATTTATAAAACATCTTGAGTTAATAGGAACACCTTTAAAATTAGAGTTTAGAGGTGGGGAAAATCCTTTTGCACATAAGAAAAAGAAATTATCTCAGCGACAAGTCAATAAAAAACGTCGTTTGATGAGTTATGTGAAAAAGAAAAAGAAGAAATAAAATTACCTCTTTTTTAGTTATCATTCACGAGGGATGTACATTTCATCATTGCGCCTTAGTAATAGGTCACCCCTAATAAACTTCTTTGGAGTTTATTAGGGGTGCACATTCGC
>CAMFHA010000101.1 GCA_945952115.1 uncultured Legionella sp.
TTAAACCTGTGCTTTTGAGTATTTGTCAACAAAAACTTAAGGCTAATTGGAAGCTCCTTGAGCGGTTACCATAATCCTAGAAAATGCAGTTGAATCTACTATGAGTGTCTACTGCACTGATTGTTCAAGAGATTTTGATGATTTTTTACTTCACCGTATGGGTGATACGCTTTCAGTAAAAAATTATCAAAATCTCTTGAACAATCAGGACATTAAACAATCTCGCTACGATTCAACTGCGTTTTCTAGGATAATAGATTCAACTGCTTTTTTTAAGTTTAAATTATTTATTATTTGCTTTCAGGAACAATTTCTAAGATTTTCCAAATACCATGTTCTTTGAGAAAAATGTATTTGATTTTTAGTTTTTTGCCATCATTAGTTGTTATTGTCCCTTCTAAAAATCCAGAGTTTAAATAACCTTGTATATTATCAACTCGAGAATGGGTAATACCGCTTTGCTCAAAAGTAATTATTTTATTATTTTGAAACTCTGGATATTCATGCATCCATTTTTTAAAATTCTCAAATGAAATAGCTTGTTGATATTGTTGTGAGGTATAGGAATAAGCTTGTTCTATGCGGCCTTGTCTCATAGCTTCTAATTGTGCATTTGCGGTGTTTATTAATCCATTAGTTAAATAATAAATAAATGTAAATAAAACACTTAGAGTAATAATAATCCAAAAAATAAGAGAGCTTATAGTCAGTATTAGGGTGTATTTAAGCGATAAATTTTTAGTAACAATTAAATCATTTCCCTTTGCATCAGTGAATTTATTTTGAGTAAGATAAATAAGATCAATAATAGCCCATATTCCTAAAAGACCACCAGTTAATAGGTTAAAAATGCCAGAACCTATTTTTCCGACATAAAAACGATGGGCTCCAAAAATACCAAAAAATATACATAATAATAAAGCTGTTCTACCTGATTTTTTACTAGACTGATTTGATGCGTGTTCATAGGTTGAAGATTTTTTAGTCTTAATTTTTGCACCACATTTGTCACAAAATTGACTATCATCATGTATTTTTGCCCCACAGTTAAAACAATATTGTATTAGCGCCATTATTTGGATCCTTTAAGATATAGCATTTCTCATTAAACTTTGTATTTCCTTGCACTCTTGCTCAACTTTAGTCATGTATTGGTGTATACTTCTTAGCCTCATTCAAATGCGTCTCATCCAAAACTTAGTGGACAAGGCTATAGTTTTAACTGATAAGACAAGAGTTCAGTTGAGGTTCTTCTTTCAATTCTTTAGCAAAAGTATTTAACATCAAGGTAATTTGTTCCTCATACATGGCTTGCTCATAGCCACCCTCTAAACCCCAATAGATACCTGCAATGACAGAATTATTTTCTTTATACAGCTGTAGAACTTGTTCATAAAAATATACAAGATCTTGATTATTAAAACGATGTTTTTTTGCTGCAGTTTGAGTCATTGGACGTCCATTAATAAACTTTCCACAAGGAGCTGTTTCTTTTTCATGAGAATCCCAGCCTGTTGGCAAAAACAACATTAGAGGTTGTGTACTATCAGCTTGTCTTATTTGTTCTTTAAGCTGGTTTAAAGCAAATAGTATTGCTGGATGAATATCATGTATTTTAGCTCGTTCTTGATGTGCTAAATTGACCGCAAAATAATGTAAATTATTGTGTTGCCATTCGTTAATTCCAAGTGCATGTCCGGTAGGATTTTTGCCAAATTCTTCATTAATTGCATCTATATCTTGGCAGGGGTAAACGCCAGAATCAAAAATATCTATATGACAAATATTTAAGTGCGATAATTTATCATACAAAACCTGACATAAGCCATTATCACGATTAACGTCAGTACCAATAATAACATATTTTAAAGGTTTTCTATAATTTAGTTCCGTGTTTTTTATTAATATAGCTATTTTATTCAACAAACAAAAACCACTGCCTTCATCACTAAAAGCATGATGAGAGGGGAGGCCAAAAGAAAGATAAATAGGGTTAGAAGAATTTAAAGTGCATGCTAGATCTTTAATTAGTAATTCAAATGTTTTGGGAGTAATAAGAATGTCAGAGTTTACACGCTTGAATCCTCTTTGATGAGCAGAAATACAATTATTAATAATAGATTCTAAATAATCAATGGGGTGAATAGTTAAAATTAATTTCATTAATGGATCTGTGCGAGCTAAATATTGGAGTTGGATTTTAGCTTTAGCTTTATTTCCTTTGTCGATATGTTCAAATAATGTTTTCCAATCTTGATTGAATTCTATTTCGTCTGTAGTTTTTAAAGGAACTTCAGAGCTCAAAATAACTTCATTCATATGAGTTAATCTCGTTTGTTGATCTTCTTTTCCTCCCGCAGTCATGTTAATCATATTCATTAAATCAGTTGGAGAAGGAATTTGAATAAGGTATTCAAAAGAAGATTCACTCTCATCAGAAGAATCACTGACATCCATAGCGACTGTTTCAGTTTCTAACTGAGCATTTATTTGATCTAAAACCTTGTGTATCCATCTATCTGTGCGCTTTGGTAGGGCGTTCTCTAGAAAAGGCAATAGTTTTTTTTGATAAATTTTTAATTGCTCTTGGTCTATTTGGCCTACACTCATAGAACGCTCAATTTCAGTCAATAAATCACATATGATGGCTGTTTTAGAAAATAAACCAGGCATACTCTTGTCCTATAAGTGTAAGAGGTATATTAAGTATAGCTAATAAGGTATTGATAAATAGCTTTTTAAGGATAAATAAGTTGAGAAAAAGTTTCTATAAATTATTGGCTAGTTTATTAGTCATTATGTCATTTAGCAGCTATTCTATGGGTAAAATGAAGGTGGTTATAAATAATCATTCTTTTTATTTGGAAGTTCCTCAAGTCGTTGAGGAATATAATTTAGGGTTAATGTATCGAAAATATTTGCCAGAGAGTCATGGAATGATTTTTGTTTTTAATCCAGAAAATAAAAATCAAGCGATTATGTGGATGAAGAATACTTATCTTCCCTTGGATATGCTTTTTATTGGATCGGATTATCAAATTAAGTGTATTCTTGAATATACTCAGCCTTTATCTTTGACTCTTCTATCTTGTGATGAAGCTACCTTAGCAGTTATTGAGCTTAATGCAGGTGAAGTAAATAAATTTAAATTAAAAAAAGGTATGAAACTTAAATAAATGTCGCCAGATCCTAAATTAATAAGGTATTTATGATTAATCATCAAATTATTCGTCTATCTCCAAAATCCTATGGAGTACATCTTATTACTAAAGAGTTATTAAATACTATAAATTTAAAAGGTAGCGGTATTTTACATTTATTTATTCAACACACCTCGGCAGCGCTTGCTTTAAATGAAAATGCTTCTCCTGAGGTTTTAGACGATATGCACGTGTTTTTTAATCATTTGGTTCCTGAGCATCACCATTATAAACATAATGAAGAAGGACCTGATGATATGCCTGCTCATATTAAATCCATTCTATGTGGTTCTTCTTTAAGTATTCCTTTTCAAGACGGGCATTTATTATTAGGAATTTGGCAAAGCATTTATTTGATGGAGTTTCGTTATAAAGCAGGAAGTAGAAGCATTATAGTAAGTATAATAAATTAATAAAGTTCTGGAGGCTTTGATGAAAGTAATAGGTTATTATGCTGACAATGAGCAGTATTTAGTGGAGAGTGAATTACCTAAACCTAAGGCAGAAGGGCGCGATATTCTAGTTGCTGTAAAAGCAATTGCTGTGAATCCTATTGATATTAAAATAAGAAAAAATACTCAACCAGAAGCAGATAAAATCAAGGTTTTAGGTTGGGATGCTGCTGGTATTGTTATAGAAACAGGTTCTGAAGTCAGTCTTTTTCAACCAGGAGATGAGGTTTGGTATGCCGGAGATATGAGTCGACCAGGTGCGAATAGTGAATTTCATTTAGTTGATGAGCGGATCGTAGCGAAAAAACCTAAATCTTTAAATTTTCAAGAGGCTGCTGCCTTGCCATTGACTAGTTTGACTGCGTGGGAATTATTATTTGATCGGTTGAAAATATCACCTGAACAGCACGGGACTTTATTGATCGTTGGCGCAGCAGGTGGAGTAGGGTCTATTTTAGTTCAATTAGCTAGTCAGCTTACGAAATTAACGGTAATAGGTACTGCATCTCGTGCTGAATCTATAAAATGGGTTCTTAATAATGGTGCGCATTATGTAATTGATCATAATAAAGAAATGAAAACCCAATTAGAAGCGCTTAATTGTTCTGAGCTGGATTATGTTATTAGTTTAACTCATAGCGATCAATATGCTACTCAATTAGTTGATCTCTTAAAACCGCAAGGCCAATTTGCGTTGATTGACAATCCACAAAATATAGATATTAAATTATTTAAATTGAAGAGTATTTCTATTCATTGGGAAATGATGTTTACTCGATCATTTTTTAAAACGGTAGATATGATAAGGCAGCATGAAATTTTAACAGAGATTGCTCAAATGGTAGATAAAGGTCAAATTAAGACAACAGTAAGCGAGTATATGGGATTGATTAATGCAGCTAATTTAACAAAAGCACATGCTTTAATTGAAAGTGGTTCTGCGCGAGGTAAAATTGTACTAAGTGAATTTAAAACTAATACCTGAGTTTTTAGTTTCAGTGATGGCGTTCTCAAGAAGTTTTTCGGCGGAAGTTTTTATTCCAAGCGCCTCTTTGATTACTTTCACCATTTTGGATAGAAAAGTAAAAAACCATTGGTTATTGAAAGAATGAATCATTAATGCGCTTCGTTTTCCTGAATCAGTCATATATTCAGCATTATCCTTTATATCATCAAAATTCTCTTGAGCATTTAATATAAGAGTTATATTTTGAATTAAATTAACTAATATCTGTTCACATTGTTTTTCTGATAAGGAATCAATATGCTGTTCGATATATTGAATTTTTTGTTTTACATTATAGGAAATAGGAAAAAATTTCTTTCCCTCGTAATTTGATTTGTTAAAAATCCCTTCAGAAAAAGAGTTAATTAAATTATCAATAACTGATTTTTTAGCTTTTAAATTGATAACATCCGAATTATTGATAAACATCGATCCGATATGATTTTTATTGAGAATTGTCGTGTATTCTTTGTCTAATTTTTCTTGTAAAGTTAAAAAATTAGTACTTATTTCTCTTAAGCAGGATTTTTTAGGATGGGTTAAATTATAAGCAATATTCAATGTATGAAATGCTTGAATTTCTTCTTTTAAATCGGAAAAACTTAACTCCCTTATAAGAGCATCTAACTTATGAGCAGTATCTACATTTATTTTTTGCTCTGATAAGGCCGATTTTATTATTCCATGGATATAAGGTATATATTCGTCAGGATATATACCACAATTATTCACCGCATCTTCATAGATCAAAAAAGCAGAATCGATTAAACGCTTTTTGTTTTTAGGATCAGTAGGATCCTTTAAGTAATCTGAAAATGATTTTTTAAACTTTTTGCTTAAATTTAACATGCTTTGTCACAATAAAATTACCTTATAAAATTATAAATTAAATTAATTAAGAAATTGTTAACTAGCCATGAATTTTTATGCATTAGCTATTTCTCAATAAACTTGAAAGCAGTATACTGTTTGTTTTATTCTAATTTTTAATATTTGATGAAACTGTTGTATAATCTAAAACATTTTCCTGATTTTGAGCAGGGTATTATTGCGGCCATAGGAAATTTTGATGGAGTACATTTAGGTCATCAGAATTTAATAAAATCATTAAGAACAAAAGCGAACAGTCTTAAGCTTCCTATCGTTCTTATTTTGTTTGAGCCACAACCTAAAGAGTATTTTCAACACAATGAAGCGCCAGCACGTTTGTCGAGTCTAAGAGAAAAAGTCAATGCTTTAAAAGAATGGGGTATTGATTATGTATTCTGCATCAAATTTGATTATCTATTGGCGCAAACGCGAGCAAAAGATTTTGTTCAGTTTTTATTTAATACTTTAAAAATTAACTATCTTTTGGTGGGGCAAGATTTTCGTTTTGGTAAAAATAGAGAGGGCGATGTAGGGCTTTTACAGAAATTAAGTGCAGTACATCATTGCGAGGTTGCTATCTATCCTGAGTTTACTTGTAATAATGAACGAATAAGTTCCACACGAATTCGCATGGCTCTGCAAAAAGGAGATTTAAGTCATGCAGCTAAATTATTAGGCCGTACTTATAGTATCTGTGGTAGAGTAATTCGAGGGGATGGTCGAGGGAGAAAATGGGGTATTCCTACAGCAAACATAGGACTGAATCGACGGGTTTTACCGGTGAGTGGTGTCTTTGTTGTTCAAGTTTTGATAAAAAATAAAAAAGTATTTGGGGTTGCCAATATCGGCAAGCGCCCCACAGTTGATGGTACAAAAAATAGTTTGGAAGTACATTTATTAGATTTTAATGAAATAATTTATGGTGAATTGGTACCCGTTTTTTTCTTGCAGAAATTACGCGATGAGGTTAAATTCACATCAGTAGATGCCTTGATTAAACAAATTCACTTGGATATAACTGAGGCAAAATCTTATATACCCAAAATGTTTTGAGATGCGAGATTTTGAGTATATTTAAACACCGCTAAAATTTTAGAGTAGATATTTATGGCAGAGTACAAAGACACATTAAACCTTCCTAATACTTCTTTTCCTATGAAAGCAAGTTTAGCCGCACGTGAACCTGAAATGTTAGCTCAATGGAAAGAGAAAAACATTTATGAACAAATAAGAAAAGCGCGTAAAGGGATGAAGCGTTTTATTCTTCATGATGGTCCTCCTTATGCTAATGGACATTTGCACTGTGGCCATGCTCTTAATAAAATTTTAAAAGATATTATTATAAAATCAAAATCTTTTAGTGGTTATGATGCGCCTTTTGTTCCTGGATGGGATTGCCATGGTTTACCTATTGAATTAAATGTGGAAAAAAAAATTGGTAAAGCGGGAGTAAAAGTAAGTCCTAAAGAGTTTCGTGCTCAATGTAGAGCTTATGCCGCTAGTCAAATTGATATTCAACGAGATGAGTTTCAACGGCTTGGAGTATTTGGCGATTGGTATAATCCTTATGTGACTATGGATTTTAAATACGAGGCCAATATTATTAGAGCTTTGGGTTTGATGATTAAAAATGGTCATTTACAACAAGGCTTTAAACCAGTGCATTGGTGTATTGATTGTAGTTCTGCACTAGCTGAAGCTGAAGTAGATTATGAAGATAAAACCTCCCCATCTATTGATGTGGCTTTTAAATTTATTGAGCCTACAATACTCTTTTCCTTATTTAATGTAACGGTTAAAGATAAGCCTGTTATTTGTCCCATCTGGACAACAACTCCTTGGACTTTACCTGCTAATGAAGCCGTATGTTTAAATCCTGAAATTAATTATAGTCTTGTAGAAACTGAAAACACATTTTTTGTTGTTGCCTCTGACTTACTAGTATCAGTGATGCAGCGTTATCAACTTGAAGAATATTGCCAAATTAGTGAAATTAAAGGAAAGCAACTAGAGCATTTAAAATTGGCACATCCTTTTTATGAGCGTCAAGTACCTATTATTTTGGGGGAACACGTGACTACAGACTCAGGAACAGGTTGTGTGCATACAGCGCCTGCTCATGGTCCTGATGACTATGCAGCTGGTCAAGTCTATAATTTACCTTTAGTTAATCCAGTTAAAGCCAATGGTTGCTTTGCTGAAGATGTTGCATTATTTGCAGGTCTTTCAGTCTTAAAAGCAAATGAGCCTATTTTAGAGCAATTAGCTAATAATAAAGTGTTATTAGCGAAAGAGTCTATACGTCACAGTTATCCTCATTGTTGGCGGCATAAATCCCCCATGATTTTTTTAGCCACTCCTCAATGGTTTATTGCGATGGATAAAAATAATCTGCGTCACGCCATTAGTTCAGAGATTGAAAAAGTAAATTGGGTGCCAGACTGGGGGCAAGCACGTATTAGCAATATGGTTTCAAGTAGACCGGATTGGTGCATATCAAGACAAAGGGCATGGGGCACACCGATGCCACTTTTTGTTCATTCGACTACGCGTGAGTTACATCCCAATACTCTAGAGTTTATTGAGAAAATTGCAGCATTGATTGAAGAGTCTGGTATTGATGCGTGGTTTGAGTTAGATAAAGAACACTTTTTGGGTGAAGATGCGGCTCAGTATGATAAAATTTCTGATACGATGGATGTGTGGTTAGATTCTGGAGTGACACATTTCTGTGTTTTAAAACAAAATAATGAGCTTGGTTTTCCTGCAGATATTTATTTTGAAGGTTCTGATCAACATCGTGGTTGGTTTAACTCGTCTTTAACTACTTCCGTGGCGATGTATGGAGTCGCGCCTTATAAAACAGTGTTAACTCATGGGTATACAGTTGACTCAGAAGGTAAAAAACTTTCTAAATCTAAAGGTAACTATGTTGCTTTAGACAAACTTGTTGGGCAATATGGTGCAGATATTTTACGTCTTTGGGTAGCTTCTACTGACTATCGTCATGAAGTGAGTATTTCAGATGAAATTATTAAACGAAACGCAGATGCTTATCGAAGAATTAGAAATACAGCTCGCTTTTTATTAGCTAATATAGATGGTTTTGATCCAATTAAAGATAGTGTAGCCTCAGATGAATTTTTGGAGTTAGATCGTTGGGCCTTAACACGCAGCCAATTATTACAAGAAGAAATCCTTAATGCGTATGAACACTATCAATTTCATGTGATTTATCAAAAAATTCATAATTTTTGCGCTGTAGATATGGGCAGTTTTTATTTAGATCTAGTGAAAGACAGACAATATACTACAGCACAAAAAAGTTTAGCGCGACGCTCTTGTCAAACTGCGATGTATCATATCGTTAAAGCGTTCACTTTATGGTTGGCTCCTATTTTATCGTTTACGGCTGAAGAAATTTGGGGTTATATTCCAGGAACTAGTAAAGATCACTCTTTATTCACCGAAACTTGGTATAGTGCCTGGCCTAAAATAGAAGCAGTCAATATGAAGGATTGGGATGAGTTACATCTTATCCGTGATGAGGTAAACAAAGCACTTGAGGAAATGCGACAAAAAGGTGAAATTGGCTCTGCTTTGGCAGCAGAAGTAACTTTATACGTTGAGCCTAAAGTATTGCCTAAATTAACCCGCTTAGGTGAGGAGTTACGCTTTTTATTAATTACTTCGGAGGCTACTGTACATCCTTATTTATCTGCACCATCGAATATCGGTGTTAATGACCTTGGCATAGGTATTCAAGTGCTTGCAAGCACTCATCAAAAATGCGCCCGCTGTTGGCATCGGCGACCTGATGTTGGAAGTAATATTGAGCATTCCGAATTATGTTTGCGTTGTGTTGATAACATTAACGGACAGGATGAAGCGAGACAATTTATATGAAAAAATGGCATTGGTTTGCATTGAGCATTTTAGTAATAATTTTAGATCAAACCAGTAAATATTGGGTTGAGTCTTTTTTAACTCCATACAAACCCATGCCAATTATACCTATGCTTAATCTTACTTTAGCTTATAATACTGGAGCTGCATTTAGTTTTTTAAGTGGTGCAGGCGGTTGGCATCGTTGGTTTTTTGCAGGCTTTAGTTTAGTCGTTAGTATCATCTTAATGATTTGGTTATGGCGGACGTCTCAAAATGAGCGACTACAAGCTTTAGGTATTAGTCTCATTTTGGGTGGTGCAATAGGCAATTTAATTGATAGAGGCTTTAATGGTTATGTTGTCGATTTTATTGATGTTTACTATACCTATCACC
Source organism: uncultured Legionella sp. (assembly GCA_945952115.1). Classification (GTDB taxonomy): domain Bacteria; phylum Pseudomonadota; class Gammaproteobacteria; order Legionellales; family Legionellaceae; genus Legionella. The sequence goes on from CAMFHA010000101.1 coordinate 9,810, forward strand.
ATTTCGCTACATTTAATCTGGCTGATAGCGCCATTTGCATTGGGGCAGCCGCTTTAGTTTTGGATTTACTTCTTCATAAAAAAACCTAAGTTCCGTTCACCAAAGTTCATATATTTTTAGCAAAAAAGACGAAGCTGCGGAATGTTGAATAAGCATCTGCATCAAGAATTGTTATCATTCACGGGGTAAGTAAATTTTCCTGCTGTCTTTCCCTAGAAGGCGGGAATCCATGCAAAAATCAACCACTGTGCGTAATAGGTCACCCCTAATAAACTTCTTTGGAGTTTATTAAGGGTGCACATTCG
>CAMFHA010000102.1 GCA_945952115.1 uncultured Legionella sp.
TGAGACAATTCACTAAATGTTGGGTTGTTTTGACCCAACACTTTTGGCAGAGTTGTTGTTTCAATGAATGTATATTTATCTATACCATCCACTATTTTCTTGCATTTAGGAAAATCAACGATTGGCTCAATGAGACAATTCACTAAATGTTGGGTCAAAATGACCCAACCTACTAGAAAATTTTATATAAAAGAATTATAAATAGCTTGCTGATCCCGTAACTTTTGCTAATGTGAAAGTATGTGCGATATTCGCGCAAATATTCCAACGCCATTAGCAATGTTACCTCCATACTGAGTTTACGTGGGCGACCACCTTTGGCTTGCTTCGTTCGCCGCGATTCCTCAAGTATTTTTATCATTTCTTCGAATGTATGTCTTTTTACCCCTGTTAAGCGACGAAACTCCTCTGGGGATAATTCGCTAATTGTTTCCCAACGCATTGATGTAAATCTTCCTTGAATTTAGTCAAAGAGCGTATTTTGCTACATCGCATAGGGTTTGGAAAGAACTCTAATTAATGAACTACAAAATCCATCTGTTTTGATGAGTTTTTCGTAAGTCCTGTTCATAACTAATTTTTCCATTTGATAACAACTTTAAGCGTTTTGTGGATATAGCAGGTCTTGAAATTTAACGACATAATCGCTCAACCTTATCTCGCTCATAAGCTTTTGCACTTACTCCCGCATGAAGTGAGAATCCAGATATTTTTGCAAGTGTTTGATGGTTAGATTCAATACTTTCCTCCACTATAGGGCCTATTAGTATTATAGTTCTATCTCTTTCTCAAAAATTATTAAATGAAGATCAACATCAAGAAATAATTTGTGAAATGGAAGCTGTTTAGGCCAAAAGATATTACATTTTATTCTCCATTTTTAATGTTGTAATTTCTTCATGAATTTTACTTACTTTTGAGAATACTCCTGAATCCCAACCTTTGTTTTTTTTATCGGTGGTCGCAATAGTTACCTTGTTCCAGTTACTTTCTATAGGTTCTTTAAGATAGTTTTGTATAGCGGTCATAACTCTGACTTTAGCTTGATGTATATCATCTTCTGAGTTTTTATTGTCCTCAATATAGTTGTTTACCACGTTGCCTATTGTGGTTCGTAATGATTCCTGCTGTTTTTCAACCTTTTTAAATTGTAGATGAGTAGTTTTAATTTTTTGATAAGCCTCTTGATAGCTACAATGTGGCGTTAATTTTTTCAATGGTTTGTCTTCTAGATAATGCTTGCTGTGCTTCTCTACCTTCTGCCAGTATAGTTCTCTTTCTTTTGCATCCATCGCATCTGCATTTCTTACATAATATGCTAAATCCTTCCATCTTTCTGAATTAACAGACTTCCAGCTTTCTTTTTTTCTAGTAACTAATGCTCCTAAAAGCTCTCGTTTTAAGTCTTTTGCTTGTGTTAAAGCTTCATTTTGAGTGCTTTCCAAAACATTAAACTGTTGGTCCAGCATTTTTGTAAAAAGAGGTTTAGAAAAGATTTTACGTAACCAATTGATAAATGTACCTCTGTTATTTATGATCTTTTGTAGATAATCATTTGGGGTGGTATTATTTTGATTATCATTTGCGAGATCTTGTTTTATATTTCTGCATTGAAAGCAAGTTGCTCTTCTAAATGTAGCTTGATAGTGTTCATTTGTTTCCGACTCAACAATTAATTTCATTTTTCCTTGCTTTTCAAAGTTCTTGACTTGCTCTAAACCTTGTTGGTTTTTAGGTAAAGCAAAAAATTCATTTTCAGCGTTCTCATCTGTAAAAGAATAAGCATAGACAGTTCCCGTATGAGCACCAAACAGCGACTGAGTTGTTGCTGCAACGCGCATGGAAAATGTATTGGGCGAAGGCTCTATAGACCAGATTTGTAATTCAAGATCAAAGCCTTCCTTTGCCATAGCTTCTGCTAACTCTTGAGCAAAGGCTTCTGAAATTACACCTTTTTTTTGCTTTTTAGCACCCGCTTCACACGCAAATAAAAAAACTTCTTTTAAATTTTTCTTATCATTCCCATATTGTTTACTTAAAATTTGAGCAATCTCTTTAGCATTTTTACCTCCTAGAGTTTCACGCGTTTCATCAGTATGACCAACAAGAGTAACCGTACTAGTATTTAACTTTGCCGTAGTTTCAGCTATTTCTTCTTTATCAGGTTGCCATGTGGGTGCTTGAGGTTTAAGCTCAGATTCATCATTGGATTTTTCATCAATCTTGCTCGGTGGACTTACGTCCCGCCCTAGCATATTATTGAATGCGTTAGTAGCTGCAGTTGTCCACCCCTGGACGGTTTTATTAGCTGTACCAGATAGATCATTCCAAGGGTTGCTTCTCAAATTATCAAGGTGAGCTTTTTTCTCTTTTGCATTGTAAAATTTTTGAACATTTTCTTGTAAAGCTTTAGCCATAGGGCGAAGATCCGAACTTAGTACAATAAAAGTCATATTCGCCCCAATAAATAACTATAATAATATAATTATATCATATGGTTTTTTTTGTGAGCAATTGGAGTATAAATTATTTAATAGCAAAAGATGTTTGAGGATTTATTATTGAGATCATTGAACTAATGAGCTCTCCTCAAAAATTTGAGACCATTATATTTCCAGCGCGTAGGTTGGGTCATTTTGACCCAACACTTTTGGCAGAATTGTTGTTTCAATGAATGAATATTTATCTATACCATCCATCATTTTTTTGCATTTAGGAAAATCAACGATTGACTCAGTGAGACAATTCACTAAATGTTGGGTCAAAATGACCCAACCTACTGGAAAATTTTATATAAAAGAATTATAAATAGCTTGCTATAAATGGAATATAGGCCAACTTCCTTATGTACTATCGTAGAGTATTTATACCAGGAGGAACTTATTTTATTACGATGAATCTATTAAATAGAAAAACAAATCTATTAGTGGAGCATATTGATAAATTAAGAAATTCTTTTCAACGAGTTCAACGTTTATATCCTTTTGAAATAATTGCTATTGTAATTCTTCCAGAACACTTTCATATGATGATTCATTTGCCAGAGAACGATAGTAATTATTCTTTACGAATACGATGTATTAAAGCCTTATTTTCAATGCAATTAGCCAAAAAAGAAGCTATTAGCCCTTCTCGAAAGAAAAAAAGTGAACGAGGTATTTGGCAGCGCAGGTTTTGGGAGCATACTATTCGCAATCAAAATGATTATGATAAGCATCTAAGTTATATTCACTATAATCCTGTGAAACATGGATATGTTCAAAATGCTATTGATTGGCCCTATTCAAGTATTCATCGATTTATTAAGGCCGGTTTATTAACAGAAAATTGGGGATGTACGCTTTTAAATAAAACAAACTATGGAGAAATTTAAGCGCGTAAGTTGGGTCATTTTGACCCAATATCTATCTATTGATCATCTAACCAAGCCATTTCCTAAGCGCATTTATAGTTTCCTCATTCACTCTAATAATTTGACGATAAAGAGGTTCAAGCATTGCACGATGTCCTGCTTTATAATAACGCTCAAGGTATTGACAAGCATAGAACATCTTTTGTGTTCCTAAATAAGCAGCACCGCCTTTTATTTTATGAGCAATAGTTTCTACTGCATTCCAATTACCTTGTTGATATTCAGCTTGCATCTGCACGATATCTTTTTGTATTTCATCCGAAAGAAAAGTATTTAACAAAGTAATGAGTAAATTTTTATCTGGAATTTGTTCTAATGCTTTTTGCTCATTAAAAAGAGGGAACACTTCTAAGTGAAAGAGTTCTTCTTCTGTATTGGGCAAATCAAAACCTAAAGAAGCATTTGCAGTTTCTTTTGATGACTCTTGTTTTGTATTAGCTCGGCTACTCATCATTTTTTGAATATACTGTTCCAATAATTCAATTTGGGCTGGTTTACTTAAAATCTCATCCATACCAACACGCTGGCATTCATCCCAAGCAGCCTCTTTTGTGTGACCTGTAAGCCCAATAATTGAAGTAGGGGGCTTATCTAAAATCTGTTCTTGAGCTCGAATTTTCTGTGCTAATTCTGTTCCTGAAATACCAGGTAATCCAATATCGGTGATAATTAAATCCACTGGATTATTTTGCCATAGATAAAATGCTTCTTCTCCATTTCTAGCAGAAATAAATGGATAGCCTTTTTGGGAAAACATTAATTCCAAAGTTTTTAAAACGATGAGATTATCTTCTACTAATAAAAGGTGAATGTTTTTTGGTGATAGTTGTTTGGAAGAAGAAGCAAGTTGATTTAATGATTGTTCAGCAGACAGAAGTGGCGCTTCCCCTAAAGCACATTCTAAATCAAAATGAAAAGTTGAACCTTCACCTACTTTACTGGTTAGAGTGATATGCCCGCCCAAAAGAGTGACATAAGATTGAGCAATATGTAAACCTAAACCATGTCCCGTATAAATGCCTTTATAGGAAGAGCTGACTTTAAAAAAGCGATTAAACACTTGAGATTGCACATCTTCTGGAATTCCAATTCCTGTATCCGCCACCCCAAATTTAAGATGAACCTTATTTTCACCTTGATGCAAACACTCAATACTTAAGGTAATACTTCCAGACTGAGTAAATTTAATTGCATTACCTAAAAGATTGAGCAAAATACGATGAATTTTATTTCTATCACTTCGAATATAACGAGGAACATCAGATGGAATAGAGGCTTTTAAACTTAAATGTTTTAAAGAGGTAGCTGGAGTTTCTAAGCGAATTAAATCATTAATGCATTGGTATAAGTCAAAAGACTCATGCTTGATATCTTGTTCATTTAAACGCTCTGCTTGCACATCATCGAGGATCTCATTAAGCATATGTAATAATTCCTCACCACTGTCATGCAACATATGAGCCTTTTCTTTATCGTCTTGATTATTGAGCGTTTGTTCCATTAGTTGGGATAAACCAATAACTCCTGTTAATGGAGTTCTTATGTCATGGCTTATGTTGGCGATGAATTCGGTTTTAGCGCGATTGGCTGTTTCGGCACGTTTTTTAGCTATGATTAATTCAGATATATCTGTAGAAATTCCAGCAACACCGATAATTTTACCTTCTTGATTAAATAAGGGGACTCTATTCGTTAAAAAATGAAAATAATTATCTTCAGATCCTGGAATAGGAGGGTCTTCTACATTAAAGATAGGTTGATGTGTTTGAAGTACTTTTAAATCATCATTTTTTAATTTTTGAGCTAATCCCTCTGGCCAACCACAAAGAAAAGATAATTCTTCATAACTTTTCCCCAAAAATTCTTGTTTAGACAATTTAAGCATTTTTAATACATTTCTATTGCAACCTGCCATGAGGCAGTTTGTATCCATCCAATAAACATTGCAAGGCATATTATCTATGAGTACTTCTAAGTTATGGATTGTTGATTCTCTGTTATCCTCTTTTTTATCTATTGACCGTAAAAGAAAAGTCCACTTATCAAAGTAAGTTTGAGCTTCAATTTTCCATGTGACTTGTCCATTTTGAAAAAAAATAGGATTTTGTTGGTTTGGATAGTTAGTTATATATTCACTTAGAAATAAATATAACCCTAAATCTATTGGATTTATATTGGATGATATTTTTTTTTGATCGTGTAAAGTTAAAAATTTTTGTGCTTCTTTGTTAAGAAATAAAATAGTAAATTGTTTATCAAGAACTAAGATAACCTCTTTTTCCGGACAAGCATGCTTTTCCAAATACGCGACATAATATTGAAGATGTGTCCTGGAATTATTCATTAATGTAGATCCATTTTAAATTAATTTTTTAAGATGTATTACAATAATAATTATAGATGATAAAAAGAATGAATCATGGAACGAACTTGCATAGTAATTGGTGAAGATAATTTATTGATAGAAAGCAGTGAGCTATTAATACACAGGGGCTATAAGATAAATGCTATAATTTCCAGCGTACACTCTATTTATTTATGGAGTCAGAAAAATAATATACCCTATTTCTCATCTATAGATGAATATATTGCTCAAGAACCAGTAATTGTTGATTATTTATTTAGTATTGTAAACAGTACTATCTTAAAAAAAAGACATTTAAATTATGTTAAAAAAGCAGCATTTAACTACCATGATTCGTTATTACCTTCTTATGCAGGATTAAACGCGACGGTATGGTCTATTTTAAATAATGAAAAAAAACATGGAATAACCTGGCATCTAATTAATACAACAATAGATTCAGGGGATATTGTTTATCAAAAAGAATTTTTATTGTCAGATGAAACTGTTTTAAATTTAAATTTAAGATGTTTTGAAGAAGCAATACTTGGTTTAACTCAAATTCTCGATGATATACAGTCCAATACATTAAAAATATATACGCAATCTGAGTTCAATCGAAGCTATTTTGGGAAAGCACATATTTTACCTAATTTAGGTTTTATTGATTGGAAAAATAGCGCTTCATCAATTTATCAATATTATAAAGCGTTAGCTCACGGGCATTATGATAACAAAGTAGGTACACTTAAATTTATTGTAAATAAAAACTACTTAGTGATTAGTGAAATGGAATTGACAGATCACAGCATTCGAGACGCGCATCCAGGAGAGCTCATCGCACAGTCAGAAAGAGGGATTGAAGTAGCAACTGGTAAATCATCCGTAATTATAAAAGAATGTAGATTGCCAACCGGTAGATTATTAAGCGGTATTGAGTGTGCAAAAGAATTTAATCTCTTTGTAGGACTATGTTTGGAGTCTTTAGACTCTAAATTTCTTGAAGACTATTATTCATCTTATGGTCAAGCATTGATTCAAGAGTCTTTTTGGATAGAGCAATTTAAATTAGTTGATGATCATAATCTTTATTCAGAACGCGCTTATGATGAACAATCAGAAATGAAAAGATTAGGAATAGTTTCTTTACAGAATTGTACTGCTCTAATAAACCAATATGGTTTATTAGAATGTTTTATCAGCTTTATATTTATTTATTTATATCGAATGAATGATTATGAGCCTTGTTCTTGTTTTTTATTGAATCAAACACATTTAAAACCTTCATTTCCAATTGAGCAACTATTTAGTAATAAATGGCCTTTAGTAAGTGCGTTTAAAGCAGAGGATAATTTTGCAAAAGTCTTTGAAATGATGAGTGAACAATTGAAAAATCTTAATCAGAAAGGGATTTATCTTAATGATTTATTTGCACGTTATCCTGTATTAGAGGAGATTTCTATAGAGCCTGTTATCACTTTAAGCCTGGGTAGTTTTACAAAAAACGAATTAAAAGACTCTATCTTGCATTTTGAATTGGATGAAAATTCTTTGGAGATCAATATCTTTCATAAAATAAATCCAGACTATCAAGAAGGCGAATTAAAGCCTCTTTTAGATAATTTATCATGGCATTTTTCAAAAATAATTGAAGTTGCTTTGGAAAATCCTCTAGTACACATTAATGAATTTGAATTAATTAGTGATTTTGAGCGGAGTCAACTGTATTCCTGGGGTAAAGGAAAAATACGCCAACTACCTTCAGATTCAATTTATGACTTATTTAAAAAATCCGCGACATTAAGACCTGAGTCAGTAGCTATTTATGAGGGAGGAGTTCATGTTACTTATGCTGAGTTACTTGAAAAAGCAGAGCAAATTGCAGCGTATATAAAGTCTTTAACTCTTCCTCCACAAACACCAATAGCCATTTATATGGGGCGCGCTAAAGAAATGTTATTTGCTGTATTAGGAATTCTTGCTGCGGATTGTATTTATGTGCCCATAGATAAAAAATATCCAATTAATAAAATTAATTTTATCATTGAAAATGCAGCGATTAATTATATTTTTACTCGAGATGAATGCTCCGAGCCTATAAAAATACATTATCAGCATCACCCCAAAATGCGTATTTGCTCGTTGTCAGAAATTTTATCTAAATCTAACAATTCCTTTCTTAGAGAACAGCTGAATAATACTTATGAGCCTAAAGAAAAAATTGCTTACATTATGTTTACCTCTGGAACAACTGGTATGCCTAAAGGAGTAGTCATTTCTCATCAAAATGTTATTAATTATTGTTATTGGTTTACTCAGACCACTTTTTTTAATGAGCAATCTATTATTGATTTTTCATCTTCGCTCGCTTTTGATTTATCCATTCCTTGTACTTTAGCTCCCTTGATGTTTGGAGGAGCTTTAGTGGTTTGTACTGAAGAGCAAAAAATTAACCCAGAGCTTTATTTAGAGTACCTAAAAAATAATAAAATTACTCATGCAGAATTAACGCCAAGTTATTTAGAACAATTATTACACTACCCAGAACAAATAAAGAAATTACACCATTTAAATTATCTACTCTTAGGCGCTGATACAGTGCACAGTGAAGAGGTGAAACAATGGCTAAAATATTCTCCTAATTGTATGGTGGTTAATGAATATGGGCCAACAGAAACCACTGTATCAGTGACTTCTTATTTTGTAGACTCTTTAAACTCCTTAAACAGTGCTGTTGTCCCTATCGGCTCTCCTGCATTTAACTGTACGAGTTATTTATTTGATAGATATATGAATTTATGTCCTATTGGAATGAGGGGTGAATTATGTATTGGTGGATATCAAGTAGCTTTAGGCTATCTTAAAAATGAGGAATTTACGAAGAAAAAATTCATTACAGTGGATTTTAATGGCAATGATATTTTATATAAAACAGGAGATCTAGCTTCTTGGCTTCCTGCCGGAGTATTGCAGTTTTTTGGAAGAAATGACCATCAAGTAAAAATTCATGGTTATCGAGTGGAGTTGCCGGCTATAGAGTCAATCTTGATAAAGCATGACCAGATAATTCAAGCTGTAGTGGTAATTCGAAAACAAGCTAAAAATCAACATTTTTTGCGCGCATATTTAGTGGTTGAAAATGAAACTATTACTAAGTCTGACATTAAACAATTTTTAGCTCAATATTTGCCAACTTATATGCACCCTAAAGAGTTTTGTATTATTGATTCTATACCGTTAAAAGAAAATGAAAAAATAAACTTTGATTTGCTGGAAATACAAAGTAATTTTTTATCTTCATCTGAATATAGTGAGGGTAATCAGCAATTAAGTGAAATGGAGCAAGTCTGTCTATTTTGTTGGCAAGAGTCATTTCATTTGCAAAATATTCAGTTAGATGAAGATTTTTTTGCTTTAGGCGGTGATTCATTAATTGCGCTTCATATCATCATGCAGTTGAAAAACAAGACTCAACAAGACCTTCATTTATCATTACTCTTTAAATACCCCACAATTCGTACATTAGCAGCTTATTTAGAAGGAAATGATAAAAATATATTTTTTAATCAAAAAAAGAGCTCTTGTCTAATTCAATTATCATCTGGTATTTATGAAAATCCTTTGTTTATTGTTCATCCAGTTGGTGGTACTGTGTTTTGGTATCAACAATTAGCGCAAGAGATGAAAGGATTTTTAACTCTTTATGGCATAGAAGATCCATGTATTAATAATAAAAAACTATGTTTTTCTTCTCTTTCGGAAATGGCCGACTATTATGTGGATGCAATTATAGAAACTTGTTTTAATGACTCAATACAGCTTGGAGGTGCTTCTTTTGGTGCTAATTTAGCATTTGAAATTTCAAAAAAACTTCTTGCCCAGGGGAAAAAAATTAGTTTTTTAGGATTCTTTGATGGGTGGGCAGAATATCCAAAGGAGCTAATGACGCAAAATACTGTAGAACATTTAATACAACATCGGGTTGACTTACTATCAGTTGATTCTGATTATTTAAAAACCTTAGAAGATCATAGAAGAGTGTTGCTAGCAAAGCATAAAATGGGTTCAATAAAATGTGATGTTCATCTATTTAAAGCTCGTGAATTATGGGCGCCTTTTGCGCAGTCTAACTTAGAGGATAATGGATGGAAAGATTATGTTGACGGTCAGGTTGTTGTTCATTCTGTTCCTGGTAATCATGAGACAATGTTTTTTTCGCCTGAGGTAAACTATTTGGCTGAATTAATTAAAAAATTGTTATTAAATAGGTAGTTTATTATTAGAATGCCAGTCTAAAGCAAAAAATTAAACAATTAATCTATATTCTTTAGC
>CAMFHA010000103.1 GCA_945952115.1 uncultured Legionella sp.
CTCCTCAGCATGAACGGACTTTATAGTCAACAAAAACTTAAGGCTAATTGGAAGGATAAACTGCGTCTTTCTTTAAAATACGCCCACTTCTCGATAAATGGGCGTATATTTTACACTCACTTTACCCATAAAGCCATAAACTCATTAACACTTAGCGTTGAAAGAGTATCTGTATCATTCATCGCTTGCATAATTCTATCTACTTGCTCTGCTGGAAATTGCGTATTCAAATTATTTTTAAATTTAGAAACTAATACCGGCACGCCCTCTTCACGGCGACGCTTATGGCCAATAGGATACTCTACAGTAATTAAATCGCTTTCACTGCCATCTTTAAAAATAATTTTAATACTATTCGCGATGGAACGTTTATCTGCATCATGATATTCACGAGAAAACCGTTCATTTTCAGTTACAGACATTTTTTCACGTAAAGTATCAATACGCGCATCAGTAGCCACATCATCTTCATAATGCTCTGCTTTTAAATCTCCAAATAATAAAGCAATTGCAACCATATATTGCAAGCAATGATCTCTATCTGCAGGATTATATAAACGACCTTGTTTACTTATAATTCTTATTGCAGACTCATGGGTAATCAATTCAATTTTATCAATCTCATTAAAACGCTCTTTAACTATTGGATGCAATTTAACAGCGCATTCTACCGCTGTTTGCGCATGAAATTCAGCGGGATATGATAATTTAAATAAAATATTTTCCATTACATAAGAATCATAAGGGCGTTGAAATTTAAATGGCTTTTTTCCAAATAAAACATCATAAAAACCCCATGTAGGTGCAGTTAAAGCACTGGGATACCCCATTTCTCCTGTTTTTGCAATTAATGCAAGGCGAACTGCTCTAGAGGTAGCATCTCCTGCTGCCCAAGATTTTCTTGAACCAGCATTTGGAGCATGACGATAAGTTCTTAGCGCTTGCCCATCAACAAAAACTTGCGACAAGGTTCGTAACATCATGTCCTTATCGGCACCTAATAATTGAGCAGCAACTGCAGCACTTGCTACTTTTACTAAAAACACATGATCTAATCCCACACGATTAAAACTGTTTTCTAAAGCGAGACATCCTTGTATTTCATGAGCTTTAATCATAGCCGTCAATACTTCTTTCATTAAAATAGGCTCTTTGCCTTCACTACAACGTATCCTACACAAATAATCTGCTACTGCTAAAATTGCACCTAAATTGTCAGAAGGATGACCCCATTCAGCAGCAAGCCAAGTATCATTAAAATCTAACCATCGAATCATAGTCCCTATATTAAAAGCAGCTTGTACGGGGTCTAACTCATAATTAGTACCTGGAACACGTGCTCCTCCTTTTAAAGTAGCCTCAGGAACAATAGGCCCCATTAATTTAGTGCATTCAGAAAAATTAAGAGCCAAAATACCACAGCCCAGCGTATCCATTAAACATAGGCGCGCTGTTTCATAAGCTAATACACTATCAATTTTTTTATTTAAAACATAATCAACAATATCGCTAATCACTTGATCATAATCAGGTTTAATATTGTCTTCTACATAGTGATTCATATTATCCTCGTGTTTCAATAGCAGGAAAAGGCCGTGAATCTGGTCCGATATACTCAGATGTTGGTCTAATAAGTTTATTATCTGCTCGTTGTTCAAAAGTATGGGCAGACCAACCAGTTATTCGTGACATTACAAATATTGGAGTAAATAAAGGTGTGGGAATATCACAATAATGATAAGCAGATGCACTATAAAAATCTAAATTAGGGAATAACTTTTTCTCACTCCACATCACTTCTTCAATTCGTTCAGAAATATGATATAAGTCTAAATTATTTTTTTCCTCACCTAAACGAAAAGACCATTTTTTTATAATATCAGAACGAGGATCGCAGGTGGTATAAACTCGATGTCCAAATCCCATAATCTTTTCTTTATTAGCTAGCATTTGTTTTAATTTAATTTCTGCTTCATCAGGTGTTTTAAAGCGTTCAATTAAATCCATAGCTGCTTCATTTGCTCCGCCATGTAAAGGACCGCGTAAAGTACCAATAGCGCTCGTTATAGCAGAATAAAAATCTGAAAGAGTTGCAGCAGTAACGCGCGCAGCAAACGTGGATGCATTAAATTCATGCTCTGCATATAAAATGAGCGAAACATTCATCATATCTGTTTCAATTTTACTGGGTTTTTTTCCATGTAATAAAGCAAGAAAGTGACCACCTATAGTAGTTTCATCACTGTATCCAGAAATTTCTTTCCCATAAAAATGATAAGCATACCAATAACACATCATTCCAGGAAAAAGAGCTAGTAGCCGATCAGCTATTTCATATTGTTGTGAATGATCTTTTTCTGGCTCAATAGTGCCTAAAAAAGAACACGCCGTTCTTAATACATCCATCGGATGAGTATTTTTAGGAATTAATTTTAATACAGTTTTTAATGATTCAGGCAAAGTCCTTAATTCAACTAATTTATTAGTATATTGCTTTAACTCTGGAGTCGTAGGCAAATGGCCATAATGTAACAAATAGGCAACTTCCTCAAATGTTGCATATTCAGCTAAATCATTAATAGAATAACCTCTATAATTTAAACCCTTCCCTGCTAAGCCCACAGTAGCAATCGCAGATCGCCCTGCAACAACGCCCGCTAAACCTCCTGTTTTATTACTCATTAATTTCTCCCTTCAAATTGATCTAATTGCTCTTCATATTTTTGATAACCTAGCACATCATATAATTCATTACGAGTTTGCATTCTATCTATAACTGATTTTTGACTTCCTTGCTCAATAATCGCTTTATAAGTAACCAGAGCTGCTTGAGACATAGCACGAAATGCACTTAAGGGATATAAAATTAAGGAAATACCTACTTTTGCTAATTCTTCACGAGTATATAAAGGAGTTTTTCCAAACTCAGTAATATTCGCCAAAACAGGAACGTTAATTTTTTGAGTAAAGGTATGATATTCATTTAAATGACTCATTGCTTCAGCAAAAATCATATCAGCCCCAAGTTCGACAAAAAAAGAAGCACGATCCATTGCTGCATTCAAACCTTCTATAGCGTAGGCATCAGTCCTTGCCATAATCACAAAATCAGGGTCAGTTCGCGCATCTACTGCAGCTTTTATTCGATCACCCATTTCTTGCGCAGATACAATTGCTTTATTAGGACGATGACCACAGCGCTTAGCTAAAACTTGATCTTCAATATGAATAGCCGCTACATTAGCTTTTTCCATTAGTTTTATTGCGCGCGCAATATTAAAAGCATGTCCCCATCCTGTATCAATATCAACTAAAAGAGGAAGATCACAGGCATCAGTAATTCGATGCGCGTCTTCCAAAACTTCAGATAAATTAGTCATTCCTAGATCAGGTAAGCCATAGGAAGCATTAGCGACTCCTGCTCCTGATAAATAAATTGCTTTAGCCCCTGCTGACTCAGCCAATAAGGCAGAATATGCATTGAGCGTACCTAACACCTGTAAAGGCTTATTTTCTATTACTGATGCTCTAAATTTTTTTCCCTTAGAAATTATCATTTATGTCATGCTCCTTGCCTTCAATCTTAAAATAGACTTTTTTCAACAGATCTTGTCTCATTATTAGTAATTTTAAACAAAATCTGTTTTATCTTACAAAATAATATGCCCTTTCATATACCATCGACAGTAACCAGAGATTGCTACTCGTGAATCATTTAATTCGCAAAATAATTCACCTTTCCTCTGAAGTCCTTGTAATGCATGTAGACTAAGTTTATTTAAACGTTCAGCCCAAAATGGAGTTAAAACACAATGAGCTGAGCCTGTAACTGAATCTTCGTGAATACCGTGTTTTGGATAAAAACAACGCGAATAAAAATCTACTTCATTAGAAGTAGAGGTAATAATTAATCCTCGCTTAGGTAATTTTTTAAGTAATGAATAATTAATATGCGCATTCTTTATGTTATCTTCATGTTCAAGCAAACATAAATAATCCAAATCACTTTCATAAACTTCCACAACAGGTTGATCAATAATTGATGAAAATTGATGCTGTCCACTAAGCGGAGCATAATTTAATTTGGGAAAATCTAAAGTATATTTATCTTTTTTTCTTTCAACAGATAACATTCCGCTTAAACTATGAAAATGAATAATATTTTCAGCACATTTTCCTAGCTCAAGTAAAGCAAATCCAGCAGCTAAGGTTGCATGTCCACATAAACTGATTTCTCCATTAGGAGTAAACCAACGAATGTAATACTCTTCTTTATTTTCAATTACAAAAGCCGTTTCTGATAAATTATTTTCAGCAGCAATCGCTTGCATTAATTCATCGTTTAACCACTCAGTTAATAAACAAACAGCAGCCGGGTTACCATGAAAAATTTTATCTGTAAATGCATCTATTTGAAAAATTTCTATATTATCCACCAGGTCCCTCGGTACAAAAAAGAAAATTATAACTGATAAAGAAGCTATACCCAAAGTTTTTCAAGATGTGGGATTTTGGTCTATACTCAAAACACATGAATTTTCGGTATTTTAGGCAACTTGATTTTTTTGATTAAAGCCCATTTAAAAGCGAGTAATAGTCTATCCTATTGCGAGTTTTTAAATGGGCTTTAAGCGGAAAAAGCAATAGCATAAAAACCGAAAATTCATGTGTTTTGAGTATAAATTAAACCCCGAGTAATAGTACGTCGTAAAAAACGAGCTGGTGCTAAAGCTTGCATTATATTCCTTGGTGCTCCACTAATTTCGTTATTAATATAAGAACTAAGCCATTCTGCACACAATGGAATAGTTGTTAACCCTCTTGAACCAAAACCCGCAAAAGCATAAAGATTAGGATAATATGGAGCCTCTGTAGCAATCCAACGTTTAGAATTACTTTCTAAATCAACATATTGAGCAATAAACTCATTTGTTTTAGCAAGAGGACCAACTAGAGGTAAATAATCAGGAGTTGATGCACGTACTCCAGCCCAATGATCCTGAATGCTTTTTTCCCAATTAGTTTGTTTTGAAATTTTTCTCAATTGTTCTAGATTAAGCAAATCATCTTCACTCTTGAGATCTGCACTCGAATCACCGAGCTCATAAGTAGCTCCTAGATAGTGAAAATGTTCTACTGCAGGTAAAATATGTCCGTCAGCACAAACAGGGATTTTTAATTGTTCACTTTCTTGCGTTGTTGGTATTATAGTCATTTGCCCTCGTATAGGCTTAATAGGCAAATCCTTTGTTTGCTCAAATTGATTTACTTTAAATCCATTTGCCAAAACAAGTACTGAAGCATGGTATTCCTGAATAAACCACTGATCATCTTGATAAACAAAACTATCTACTAGGCATTGTTTCTTTAAAGTAATATTTTGATCATTAATTAGAAAACGACATAAATTAGGTGAATTAATCCATCCAGAATGTGGAATATATAAACAATCTGAACTAATGGGTATACCTGCTAACAAACTTGCTTCGTCAGAAGTAACCAACTTGGCTAACTGAGGATAGATAGAAAGCCAATCTTTCAAGCTATTTTGTGCTTTTGTCTCTTTAACATTAAAAGGAAGTGTCAAGGCTCCTTCAAGTGCCCCTAAAGGCTCTTGTTCTAAAATTTTTTTATACACTTCTTTAGCATGCAAAAAGGCAACTAACATTAATTCAGTTAATGGAGAGTGAAAAGCTGACAATTTAGGAAATAAAACGGTTCGTGGATTTCCTGAGGCTCCAAGAGCACTATTTTTGTCCTGCTCAAGAAGAGTTATTTTCCAACCTCGTTTAGCTAAACAATGAGCAAGAAAACATCCTGCTAACCCTGCTCCAACAATCAATGCAGTTTTTTCTTTATACTGTTTTAAACGACCTCTATGCCAAGGAGTACACCGTTGTTTTAATCGTGAATGTATGACCTGCTCTAAATATCCAGTCAACATATGTCTTTTTATTCCATAACCCTTTTTTTTAATGACTTTAAAACCCCATTCACTAAGCACTGATTTCACTTCTGATGCGACTGTATAGGTAGCAAAACTAGTGCCTATCTTTGAGAGCATACTTATTGCTTGTATCAATTGCTTTGTCCACATTGATTCATTTTTTTTTGGAGAAAAACCATCTAGATACCATGCATCAATCGAAGTATGTCTTAATTTTTGTTCAGTATAAGCATCCCCGCATTCTAGGAGCTGTTCAAAACACTCAAAACAATCACCCAACATTAAAGTCAGTTTTACACGTCCTTCAGCAAAAATAAGATGATGATTGCCTGGAGTTAAAATAGGATATTGTTTTATTAATTCAGATTTATAAGATGCTAGCTCAGGCCAATTATCAAGAGCTCGTTCTAGATCTATTAATTTTAAAGGATGCTTTTCGCAAGAAATAAAATGCAAAGAAGCTGTCTTTGGAGCATATTGTTCCCATAAACTCCAGGTTAAAAGAAAATTTAATCCTGTACCAAAACCAGTTTCACCTATAGAAAAATGATCTCTTTCACTGAGTGCTGACCAACGATTTAATAGATCATTGCCCTCAATAAAAACATAACGGCTTTGTAAAACACCACTTTCCATCGAGAAATAAATATCATTATATAGATTAGAACTCGGCAAATTATTATTCCATTTAATATCTGCCGTCTCTATAGGTATAAATGGCTTACTCACATAGCAACTCTTTAGTCATGATAATTGTTGTTTTATTACTGTCAGATAATTCTTTTTTTTCACTCATTAACTCTTTTAATTTAGGAATTAGCAGAAAAAGAATAGCCGAAGAAAAAATAGCAAATAAACCCAAAATTAAAAAGCCGTGGCTATACCCGCTATTAGTTATTAAAGGAGAAACATTATCTTGATTACTAATCATTAAATTTGAACTATAGCTAGATAAAGTAGCGCCTACTCCGGTATTGAGCATCCACATTCCCATCATGATGCCTTGTAAAGAAGATGGAGCTAAAGAACCAATCATTGCATAACCAATTGGTGAAATAAGTAATTCACCGATACTTTGTAAAATATAACTTATTAAAATCCAACAAGGATTAACTAATCCTTCAGGATTGGCATAGCGAATACTAATAGGCAATAATGAGAAAGCTAATCCTATGAATAATAAAGCTAAAGCAAATTGTGCCGGTATATTAATTTGAAATCCTTTTTTTCTCATCTTCGTCAATAAAATACTTAATAAAGGCCCACCAATAACAATAGCAACCGTGTTAATATTTTGAAACCATTGAGGAGGAAGGATTATAGATCCATAAACACGTTGAACATTATGATCTATAAACAAGGTCAAGCCCATAGGGCCAATTTGGTATAACATCCAAAAAATAGTACTTACAATCATTAGGATTGCAAAAGCTAACATTTTATTTTTTGCTTCTGGACTAGGTTGATTATAAGCCATAAAAACAATAAGCAGTAGCATACCAATACCTGTCATAATCACTAATTTATTAGCCCAATCAGCATATTGAAGTATTTGTGTTAACACCAAAGGCAAGCTAATAATACCTAGCAATCCCCATCGATTTGCTTGCTTTTGTGTGCTTTTATCTTTTTTAGAATAAATAGTATCTTTATCAGCAAGTTGCTGCCAGCAATACAAACAAATTAATAAAGCAATTAAATTGCCTAAGCTACTAAGCAAGAATAAACGTTCATAATTTTGAGTAATTTGAAAAAAGCCACTCAAGCTAAAACCGATGAAGAATCCAATATTCATTCCGGCATAAGTCCAAAGAAAGGCTGCTTCTCTTCGAGTATCCGTCGGACTAAATCGCTGAGTTAACATACAATTGACACAGGTTACATTTAAACCAGATCCTGTTAGAAATGCTGCTAAACCATAATATAGGAAAGTTACATTGCTAATGGATAAAAGAAAACAACCCACTACTTGAGCAAGCATTCCAATACAAAATAAAGAACGATTAGAAAGTAAGCGCCCACCCCAAAAACCACCTAACAAATGAAGCGCAAAATTAAAAGCAATAAAAACTCCCATGATACTATTAGCTAGATTAGCATGTAGTCCTAATTTTCCTTTCATGTAGAGAACTAAAGTGGAATAAAGCACGCTAAAGCTTAAAGTAGACACTATTTGTATGAAAAAAAGGGCTACAATACCTTCTGGCATGCCAATCTCAAATAAATTAATTCGTCTAGATTTCAACATGATATGGCCTTCCCTTGCTAAGAGCTATTTCTCGAATATGACATGAGGAAAAACAGCTGTCTAGCTTTAATTTAAATTATTTTTTAATTGATGCAGAACCTTTTCAGCAGCCTCCTGAGTCTTTTCAATTTCTTGAATACTATGAGCAGAAGATACAAATCCTGCCTCATACATAGAAGGAGCAAAATAAATCCCCTCCTGTAACATCCCATGATAAAAGGCTTTAAAAAAGACTTCATCAGCACTGGCTATATCAGCATAATTATTAATAGCGCTTTTATTAGTAAAACAAAAACCAAACATGCCTCCCTGTGATGCTGAAAATAAGGGAATATTTAAGCGTTCCGCTACTGCAGAAAGCTTCAATATAAGCATTTTAGTTGTTTTACTTAATTCATTAAAGAAATTAGGTTTCTCTAATTCACTTAAAGTAGCTAATCCTGCCGCCATCGCTAAAGGATTACCTGAGAGTGTTCCTGCCTGATATATAGGTCCTTCAGGTGCCAAATGGGACATTATTTCAGCACGGCCACCTAAAGCCCCTACAGGCATACCACCGCCAATAATTTTTCCTAAAGTAGTAATATCAGGTTGTATATCATATAACCCTTGTGCCCCAGTTAAGCCAACGCGAAATCCTGTCATTACCTCATCAAAAATCAATAAAGCACCATATTGAGTACATAACTCACGTAAGCCTTGTAAAAAACCAGGTTTAGGAAGAATAAATCCCATATTGCCAGCAATAGGCTCTAAGATAATGCTGGAAATATCCTTAGGGTATTTTTTAAACAATTGAGCTACTTCATCTAAATTATTAAAATCGGCTGTTAAGGTATGTTCTGTAATACTCTCTGGAATACCGGGTGCTGAAGGAATACCTAAAGTGAGTAATCCCGACCCCGCTTTAACTAATAAACCATCACTATGACCATGATAACATCCATTAAACTTGATAAATTTATTTCTTCTAGTAAATCCTCGAGCTAATCGAATTGCTGTCATGGTTGCTTCAGTACCTGAATTGACCATACGTACTTTTTCTATAGAGGGTATTAATTCAATAATTTTTTCAGCAAGCTTTATTTCCAGTTCGGTAGGAGCACCAAAGCTCATTCCACTATGCAATACCTGATTTACCGCTTCAATTACTTTAGGATGACAATGCCCCAAAATGAGAGGCCCCCATGATCCGACGTAATCGATGTATTTTTTATTATCCACGTCAGTAAGGTATGCTCCTTTACCCTCTTTGAAAAAGATAGGATCACCACCTACTCCTTTAAATGCACGAACAGGAGAGTTTACTCCGCCAGGAATAAGGTTTTGTGCTTGATGAAATAAAATTGAAGAACGTGTCATAATTAAAATCCATAGAATCGGTTGTCTTGACTTTGGCCATTTTTGATTACTTATCATTTCCGCGAAGGTGTGAATGACAAACAATCAAATGAATAATAAATTAGTCAAAAATAAAAAATGGCTAAAACCCAGGGTTGTATTAAGTGGAATTGCTGTCTCAGAATACTACAACTATTCTATTAAATTGGCAAAATTTTTAGATTTATCCTTTACAATATCTCTGCTAATCGTTAAATTATCTTTTTTAAAAAATGAGCAAGCTTATGTCAGCATATAAAAAATATATTTGTGTTATTTGTGGCTTTATTTATGATGAAGCAGAAGGTTGGCCTGAGGATGGTATTGAAGCGGGAACTCTTTGGGAAGACGTGCCAGAAAACTGGTTCTGCCCTGATTGTGGTGCTGGAAAAGAAGATTTTGATATGATTGAAGTAGAATAAATATACCCGTGATCTTTCAAAATGCTTGCATTGAACAAAAAAAAGGCTCATTC
>CAMFHA010000104.1 GCA_945952115.1 uncultured Legionella sp.
TAGGATAAACGCTACCACATAATTTTTCTAGATACTTAATGAGGTCTGCTTATCAAAGCAATCAATTTTTTATTTTTTGATACTATTATTTCTATTTCTAATAAGCTGTCTTTTAGCAGTAATAATTTATCAAAAATATGCTGAACAAGCAGAGATTCAAAAATCTAAAGAAGAAAATGAGAGCAAAGTAAAAAAATCTGCAGAAATAGAAAAATATCAATTATATATAAATGAATACTTTATTAAAAAATATATCATTGAAGCATTAAATAGAGCAAAATTAGCACAATCCAATATTGCTGACTGGACTTACCAAAATAGTAAGTTTCCAACAAAACAAAATCTGCAGGGATTATTCAACCCAATAATTAATAAGTTCTATTCTATAGACGTAGAAGATCAAGGCGTAATAGTAATTACCTATACCATAAATTTCTCGGACTCTTCCGCCATTGGTTCAATTATCTTAAGACCCACCATTAAAGATAATCAAATATTTTGGTATTGTACAGAAGGGAGCTTAGCCAATGAGTATCGACCTAATGCATGTAAGTCATATCACTGATATGAGTTACAATCTCTCAGTTGCTCTTTTTGCAAGAGCTTGAAAATAAAGTGACAACCTGCTCCTCAAAAAAGTGGTATCTAAAGGAGCAACTAAAGGATGAAAAAATCTTATCTACCCTAAACTTCCGATTGTGGTCATTTTCTGCATCCAGTAAATTTGAGAATTTCTCCATATATTTTTTCTCAATTTTTTCATTTGGGGTAGATAAGGTACGTTATCTATCTCAACTTATATTCTCCATTATGAATATAGACGTGTAGAAAAAAACATCTGGCTCAGACGTAATGAAAATAAATAAATCACAACCCAGCGCTAAGTTAAATTGACCCACCTTTTGCTAAAAAAATTGATCCACTCTTGTTGTTGACATCTAACCATTAATGACGCATTGTGAGATGTTCTATAATTAGCCTATATATTCAAGATATAGTGAAGAATAATATGCCTAAAATTATTATTTTTAATACGATCAATAGCGACGGTATTGGTGATTTCACATATTTTGAAGATATCATGAAAAAATTTTTGATTGATTCAAAATATGATGATGTAGACTTTACTCCAATCGTTCTTTTTAAAGATGGTGGAAAAGATGCCAATTTTGCAAGAATTGATAAAACAATAAAAACATTGGACATTCTATATTATTATGAGGATCTCAAAATTAATGTTCTACCACGGCCTGCGGTAAAATTCTTACATCCCACTTTGGCAAATTTTTAGAGCGTTTAATTTGCGACTGATAGGGCTCCATTTCATTTTTGGTCAAAGAAATTCCTCGTTCATATGTTCTATCAAGTAAATATACAGAGGCTTGTATCCCTTTCCATGTCATCGTTGAAGCCCACTTAATAGCCTTGTTAATTGAATTCAAAATTTCTCCATTCGAATGTCTTTCCAGGTTACCCCAACATCGTTCAATCGGATTATATTTACTGTGATATGGCGGATAATAAATTAACCGTATTTCCAATCCACTACACTCTGAAAATCCAATTATTCTACGTAAAAATTGAGTGCGGCTGCTTGAAACTGATAGTCCATTATCTAAATTTATCACCAGCTCTTTTATATGCGAATAACTGGATTTATTTTTGTCCCACCAGGTCTCTAAACCATCAACAATAAAATCATTCGTTTCCGAAGAAGTACCAAATATAATATCCGTGTTATCGTTTTGTAAGTTTAAAATTCCAAGTGGCACAAGCGTAGCCTCCGCAGCATAATCATGATCAAGCCCTGATGGCGCTCTATCTGACCTTGTTTTTCCATTGCGAGAAAACTCCCCAATCTTAACTTTGGCTTTTGTATCAACAGATATTCTCAATGAGTCTATCCTCGTATCAGCTACCTGATTTACCAGCGCAACATTATCAAATATTGCATCAGTCTCTTTTATTTTTTTCAGAGGCTTTTTTGAACTCGTTTTAAACTGTATCCCATGCGATTTAGAATATTTCCAATTGTATTTTCAGTGGGTAACTGCTCCTCGGTATATCTTTTTTTAAGCAGCTCTTTCTTTACTGACTTTGCGGTTATTTTCAAGTAGCTGTATGAGTTTTGAAAGTCGGGAGCTACTTGTGTGTGCGGCTCAACTATTGTTCTAATTGTCTCTTCAAAACCAGGTAATTGATCTTCGGTGCGTTTATTACCTCGACCCGAATAATTATCGAGGCAGCGAATCCCCGTTCATTGTTTAGAATTTATTTTAATCCCAAAGAATGCAGAGCTTTTAAATTAATTAATGAGCGCCCCGAGCTTTTTATTGAAATTGAGGTGAATCCAACATGCTTGGCGATTCTTATCGGGTAAAAAATCATAGGAAGAATAGTGGTCAGTTATATAAATATGACCTCGAAAATTACCAATTAATTCTTTAGTAATTTTTCTATCACTCTAATTCGTTGGTTCTCTTCCTTCAACTGCTGATTTCTTTCTTTCAGCTCAACGATTATTTTTGCTAAATGACCACGCTTCTTCCAGCGTTTTGGGGTTAAATTTATTTTAGATACGTCAGTCATTGACTTTGAGCCTTCTTTTTTATGGCGTTCTTTATATCAATTTTTAATTAAAAGAAAAAACCCTTTGTATAAAAATACTTTTAATTTACAAAGGGTCTTTATTATGTCTAACGAAAACAATGAACTATTATGAGCTAACTAAGATATCATATTTTGAGAACCGCATAGTAACTGAAGGACGATCCACATAACAGCCATCATTAGGAACTAAAACTCCATAAGATATTTTCCCTTGATAATGGACCCGACAATAATAAGTTGTTTTTTTATTAGCAACATTATTGATTATCGCATTTAATGGGATATGGCCATTTTTTACAGGAACCCAACGTTCTATTTTTTCAGGTGCAGCACGTAGTGGAGGTGTTGGTGCAACCGAATAATTATCAACAAGCACCGTATAACTGTACGGACCTGGATAAGTGTATAAAGGAGGATAGTAATATACCGAATAGATTGGTGGTACAAATAAAACCGTGGTTATCGCGGCTCCAAATAAAGCGCCATAGAAAAAGCCATTTCCCCACCCCCAATAAGGTCCAGGTCCCCAGCCCCAATGTGGCCCCCAACCCCAGTGACCATAGCCATATCCACCATAGCCATACCCTCCATGCCAATAACCATAATTTGCATGGCCTGCAACATATCCATTGTGAACAAAACCATGACTCATTGTCGCTGCATGACTAAAAGAATGAACACTATGAGGTATATTTTGATGTATATGCCCAAAATGTGAAGCACCTAGCGGGCTATGATAATACAGATGATTGAGATTGCCTCTTGAAAACTGCTCGGCATGATAACTATTATGGTAGGGCTCGAAATGATGAGAAAAACCACCACCACCAAATCCACCGTAACCATGAAAACCACCAAAGCCACCTCCTGGATGTCCATGTGCTGATGCAGAAGAAAATAAAGTACTAGAAACAAGCATACTGCAGGCTAATTTAAGAAATATTTTTTGATATGTTTTTTTTGGTTTAAAAATAAAATTCCCTTCAAAAAAATTATTAGGTATATACCCCTTATACATAATCGTCGTCCTGTTATGAGATGTCTAGTATTAGTCGTATTATTTCAAACAATTTGAACTGGAATCAATAGATTTTTTAATAAATAAAAAAGAAGCAATACTCAATTAATTAAACCTAGAAAACGCAGTTGAATCGTAGCGAGAGTGTTTAATGTGCTGATTGTTCAAGAGATTTTGATGATTTTTTGCTGAAGGCGTATCACCCATACGGTCAAGTAAAAAATCATCAAAATCTCTTGAACAATCAGTGCAGTAGACACTCATAGTAGATTCAATTGCGTTTTCTAGGTTAAAGAATTAAGAACAAGGACATCCTTCTTTAAAAGTCCAATATACTCGATCAGGGCGTACACTTTTGCCACTTGCTATTTTAATACTAGCTTGCATTCCCTTCGCTTTTAAAATTTTTCCGCTAGAATAATATCCTTGCCAATATTTTTGAGTAGTTAAAAGACTAATAGTCATATTATCGCCACAGGCATACGTTAACGAAATTTCCGCCAGATGTTTTCCTGTAGGCCGCATTGAAAATGCGGCGGTCTGACTTCTATAAATTGTTTTAGGTAAATAAGTATGATCAGAAATATGCCCACCCAAAATAGAGTATTCAATTAAAGAACAATCTGCGAAATCAGAAGCTTTAATTCTGATTTTCATTTGAGCATCGGGAGTAGCATTAGCTAAAGGTATGAGAGAAAGCAAAATTAAAAACAGAAATTTATTTTTCATTTTTCTATAAAAAAATCAATATGTGCAAATAATACGCTGAATTATCTGTTTTGTAAATAATTTCCCGACGACGATATAGAACGAGATCATAGCCTTAATTTAATGGTCTATTTAGTAGACGAGTCTACAGCTCTAATACTTGATAAAAATTCAGATACTTCTTTAGAGGTTAATTCATAAGTTTGGCCTCGAGCTAAAAATCTTGGCATAGATAAACTACCATAACGTATGCGAATTAAACGACTAACTTCTAAACCCTGTGATTCCCAAAGACGTCTTACTTCACGATTGCGTCCTTCACTTAAAACGACGTGATACCAAGAGTTTGTTCCTTCACCACCATGAAATTGGATGCGATTAAATTTTGCTGGGCCGTCATCTAATTGAACACCTCGTTTCAAATTATTTAAAATTTCAGGACTAACTTGTCCATGAACACGAACTGCATATTCTCGCTCTAATTTAAATTTAGGGTGCATTAATTGATTCGCTAAATCTCCATTATTAGTAAACAATAATAAACCTGAAGTATTTAAATCTAAACGACCTACTTGAACCCAACGACCTTGTCTTAAATGAGGAAGATGATCAAAAACGGTTTTTTCAAATTTAGGATCGTGTCGACTAGAAATTTCACCGACTGGTTTATGATACATTAAAATACGAGTCGCTTGTTTCTCTTTTAGTGGATTAGCAATTAACTTACCCTTAACAGTAATTTTATCAAAAGGGCCTGCCGAATCACCTAATTTAACAGGTTGACCATTCACTTGCACCCAGCCACTTTCAATCCATCGTTCCATTTCTCGACGTGAACCTAAACCTGCCTGACTTAGTATTTTTTGTACTCGTTCGCTACTCATTCTGTTCTATGCTCTTCAATAGGAGAATCTGTTTGCAGATTCAATGGTTGTATGAGCTGAGGTAAAGAAGGCAGCTCATGTAAATAATGTAAATTAAAATAATTTAAAAATTCTTTGGTGGTTGTATAAACCGCAGGCTTACCTGCAACATCTTTATATCCTGCTATACGAATCCACTCTCTTTCTAATAAAGTTTTAATTATTTGGCTATTTACAGCAACACCACGAACCTCCTCAATATCAGCTCGTGTTACTGGTTGTTTATAGGCAATAATAGCTAAAGTCTCAAGTAAAGCTCGAGAATATTTTACTGGTTTTTCTATTTGTAAACGAGATACCCAAATTCCATATTGAGCCTTAGTTTGTAATTGATAACCACTAGCCAGTTCAACTAACTCCATTGATCGTGTTTGATATTCAGTTTGCAAATTCAAAATTAAAATTTTTAGCTGTTCTATACTTGGTTTTTGCCATTCATCAAATACACTTAATATTTTATCTAAACTAATGGGTTCACCACTACTTAATAAAAGTGCTTCAAGAATATTTTTTAGTTCTAATTTATCCATTTTATGCTGCTTGTAAATGTATTGGGGCAAAAATTTGAGTTTGAGTAATAATTAATAAAGATTGACGCGCCAATTCAAGTATAGCCAATAAGCTAACAACTAATCCCATTCGGCCTTCAGCTGCTGTATATAAAGAAGAAAAATGTACTAATTTTTGCTCTTGTAATTTCAACAAAATCACATTCATTCGTTCACGTACTGATAATAATTCTCGAGCAATTTCATGGCTAGTAAGGTGTTGCTCTTTTTCTAATAAAGAACTCATTGCTAAAACAAGATCATTTAATTCTACATCTGGATGAACTTTAATTATTTCTAGTTGATTAGGTACTACTTGTATAACAAAATGATCTCGTTCTTGACGTGGTAAATTATCTAATAATTCTGCTGCTTGCTTCATTTGTTCATAGGCTTGCAAACGTCGAACTAAGGCCAGACGCGGATCCTCCTCCTCTTCTTCCTCATTATTAGAGGTAATAGGCAACAACATTCTTGATTTAATTTCCGCCAACATGGCTGCCATCAATAAGTAATCTGCTGCCAACTCCATTCGTCTTGCTTCCATCAACTGGATATATTGTAAATATTGGTTCGTAATACTTGTAATAGGAATATTTAAAATATCAATATTTTGCTTGCGAATAAGATAAAGCAACAGATCTAAAGGACCACTAAATGAATCTAATAATACCTCTAACGCATCGGGAGGAATAAATAAGTCATCTGGTATTTTAGTGAACTCTTTCCCTTCCACAAAAGCAATAATCTCTGATTGTTTGGAAGTTTCTATAGTCATCAATAATCTAGTCCCATGACTTCACGAACGGTATTTAAGGTTTTATTTGCCTCTTCTCGAGCCGCTTCACTACCATCGGCAACAAGACGCTTAACTGAACCTAAATCAGATTCATAAGTTGCTATAGCTTCCTGAATTGGTTTTAACTCTTGATTTATTGCATCTACGATTGGTCGTTTACAATCAATACAACCAATTCCTGCGCTACGACAACCTTTTTGTACCCAATCTTTAATTTCATCATTAGAGTAAATTTTATGAAATTGCCATACAGGACATTTTTCTGGTTCTCCAGGATCACTGCGCTTAATACGTGCTGGATCAGTAGGCATAGTTAATACTTTCTTTTCAACTTGCGCGGGCTCTTCTCGAAGCATAATCGTGTTGCCATAAGACTTGGACATTTTTTGTCCATCAGTTCCAGGCATTTTTGATGTTTCAGTGAGCATCGCTTGTGGTTCAGGTAAAATTATCTTGCCACTACCTTCTAAATACCCTAATAAACGCTCCTTATCGCCAATAGATAAGTTGGATTGCTCTTCTAAAAGAGCTTGCGCTGTATGAATTGCTTCATGTATACCTTTTTCTTGAAATTGTCTGCGAAGTTCACTATAAATTTTTCCGTGTTTTTTACCCATCTTTTTAATTGCCTCTTCGGCTAATTCTTCAAAATTGGATTCTTTGCCATAAATATAGTTAAAGCGTCGCGCAACTTCTCGAATTAATTCAATATGCGCTACTTGATCTTCACCAACAGGAACATAATCCGCATGATAAAGAAGTACATCTGCACTTTGTAATAAGGGATAACCTAAAAAACCATAAGTAGATAAATCTTTTTCTTTTAATTTTTCTTGTTGATCTTTGTAACTAGGGACACGCTCTAACCAACCTAATGGTGTAATCATAGATAAAAGCAAATGCAACTCGGCATGCTCTGGAACCCAAGATTGAATAAAGATCTTAGATAAACCTGGATTAACACCGCAAGCTAACCAGTCTATTACCATATCCCAAAGATGTTTTTCTATAAAATTTGTTTGTTCATATTGAGTGGTTAAGCCATGCCAATCTGCAGCAAAAAAGAAACAATCATATTGATGTTGTAATTTTATCCAGTTTTTTAATACACCATGATAATGACCAAGATGTAACCTTCCGCTGACTCTCATTCCTGAGACAACACGTTTATTGACAGTAAATAATGCCGACATCAATATCCTCTTACTTTAAAATTAATAACTCAGGACTTACGAAAAATTCTCAATCTCTTCGTTAAAAGCAAGTTTTAATTCGGTCATTTAGTACGTCTAAACTTCCTCATTAAAACTTGCTTTTGCCTCGACCTTGAGGTTTTTCGTAAATCCTGTAACTTATCTAAATGGCTCTGGATCGCCCTTTCCTTCACGAAGAATCACAGGATAATCTCCTGTTAAATCTACAACAGTGGTCGGTTCATGCCCACAATTACCGCCATCAATAATTAGATCGGTTTGAGATCCTAATAAATCCTTAATTGCATCTGGCTCACTTAATGGAGCTTCTGCTCCAGGAAGAATTAAAGTAGTGCTCATTAAAGGCGCTTCTAAACACTCTAATAAAGACAAAGTTATATTATTATTGGGAACTCTAAGACCCAAGGTTCTTTTTTTAGGATGTAACATAAGACGAGGCACTTCAGAGGTTGCATTTAAAATAAATGTATATGAACCTGGCGTAAATGCTTTTAAAAGTCTAAAAATTGGGTTCGAAACTTTAGCATAGGTACCCAATTGAGATAAGTCACTACATACCAATGTCATATTATGATGTTTATCTAATTGCCGTAAACGTCTTATACGCTCTAAAGCAGCTTTATTACCTAATTTACACCCTAAAGCATAACCAGAATCGGTAGGATACACAATTAAACCATTCTCTTCGATGATATTTACTGCTTTGCGTAGCAAACGCGACTGTGGATTATCTGGATGTAAAGCAAAAAACTGACTCATTAAAGTCCCCTGTTAAATAGTCCAATTATGCCAAATAGGTGTGCACATGCTTGGTAGATTTTGCTGAGCCCCTAACGCAGTACGAGACACGGCATCACTATGAAAATCAGAGCCTGAAGAAGCCAATAAATCAAATCGTAAGCACATGCCTGCAACTTGATTTATTTCTGTTAGTGTCATTTCCCCAGAAACTACTTCTATGCCAGCTCCACCAGCGTCCTTAAATACATTAATTAACTCATGCAACTTAGTTCGCGTCAATCCATATTTAAGTGGGTGAGCTATTACAGCTACCCCCCCTGCATTATTAATTGCAGATACTGCTTCTTCAATAGAAACCCAAGGAGTAGGAATATAACCATTCCGGCCTCGTATCAAGTATTGCTTAAATGCAGCTTTCATATCACGTGCTTTTCCTTCATTAATAATCACTTTAGCAAAATGAGGACGAGCAACTCTCTGATGCCCTGCGAGCTCACACGCTTTTGCATAAGCATTTGCTATTCCCATTGTTTCTAAGGCAATACCAATTTGTTGGGCTCGCACCACGCGACTTTGATTTTGACGCTTTATTAAAGCAAGGAGATCATCAGTATGATTAATTTGATAACCTAGAATATGAATATCATATTTTTTCCAGCGCACACTTAACTCAATTCCATTAATGATAGTGACTCCACTGCATTGAGCGGCTTTATTTAAAAGTGAATAACCTGCAACCGTATCATGATCAGTTAAGGATAAATAGGTGATTTTTTGTTTTTGTGCTCGTTGTACTAACTCTTCTGGCGTTAGAGCACCATCTGAAAAAACACTGTGACAATGTAAATCAATCATAGAATAAATGTACTCTTTAAGATTAGTTTAAGATAAATATAATCTAGTTTATCACAAAACTGTCCAGAAGGAGCACTCCCTTTAATTCAACAATTTAAAAATTAAGTGATTGATCTTCTTGATTCCTCTTTTCTTCTGGTGTGGATTCTTTTGTATCATTTAGCTTCTCTTTCAATACATTTGCTTCTTTAAACATGTTATGTACCATATTATAACCGTGAGTGTTTCCTGCATACCCAAAGCAATGTTTGATCCACCTAAATAATTGTAGGCCGTAGTAAATTGGAGTATTATTTTTCAATCCATCTATTAACCAATGATCACGGTTCTTATCAAACTTAGCTTTATTAGCTACTAAATTACTCAATTTATCAGCACACGCCTCCAGTTTGGTGATATCATCTTTATATTTATTATCATTCGATTTTAGTATCAAATAAACTTCCTTAACTAGTTCTTTCTTTTGATTAGCAATTGCAGAGTGGTCATTTTCTAATCGTTTCATATAGTTAGAACAAAGTATCTCGCTTTTACTAATATACATACGTAGTTCATTTTGTAACACTGAAGGTACGACTTGTACTGGTGATTTTGCCTGTTGTGGGACTGGCGTTGATACTTGTACTGGTG
>CAMFHA010000105.1 GCA_945952115.1 uncultured Legionella sp.
AATTCTAATGCTTTTTATTTAAACTGCAACTTCATGTGCGTAACATGAGTTACTAGTCTCGAGTTAACGGGTAGCGAGGCACTTAATCAAGCTAAAGCTCAATTACTAGCAACTTTTGCTCGAAATAAATGGTTACAACATTGTGGTTACAAACCAGCATCTATTGATAATTATTGGGATAAAGCTGCCCTTTATTGGATAATTCATCTTAAAGACTATCAAGAAGAATCTTTATTATCTTCAAAAGCAGCCTTGTTTAGACAATGCATGGATGAGATGGGAATTCAGGGTCTAAGTAGTGTATTAAGCACGCTAAAAAACCTAAACCACCGAGGTGTTATTCTCGCTGTTTATGGAGCAGCTACTCCTTCTTTTTATGTTTCTTGTCATCAAAATGAGTCCTATACTAGCTATTTACAAACTTTAAGTGCTTATGTTAATGGAAACAATTATTTCCCATATAATGAATTGGTTTTCAATATTCAATCGGAAAATCAACTAAACGAATTTTTAGCTAATGGCCCCGCAATACAAGAAATGTTGAAGCAGGGAATCGGTAAAATTACTATTCAATTCCATCCTTTTAACTCAGAGTCATGTCGTAAATTACTCAATTTTTTAGAAAGTAGCACCCCTAAATCGCTTGTTTATCTCCCACAGCTAGCCGAACAACAAGGAAATGATTGGCTCACTTTAAAAGAACAATACAATAATTTAAATAATCAGACATTAAAACATCGCCACGAACAGTGGAGTCAGCAACGAAATAGTGCTCCAACTGCACTACAAGAAAATAATAGTGAGTTTAATGCATTACAAGAAAGATTTAACCACAATTGTAAAGACACCAAGATTTGGCCTTTTAAAAACACTAGTGAGGCTAGTTTAAGTCTAGAACAAGAGCAGGAACAGGAGCAGGAACAAGAGCAGGAGCAAGAACAGGAGCAGGAACAGGAGCAGGAACAAGAACAAATTACTTTATTTGAGCCTAAAGAAGCTATTTCTGAAACATTAATTGATTTAGGTAATATCGATGCAGAGCTTCAAGAGCTTTATGAGAGCTTACCTCATCATAAGGCAGTTGATAAAATTGCATTAAAACCTGATGAAACTCGCTTGCAATTGTTTTTTAAGCAATGGATTGATACAAAAGCTTCTGCTCCTATGGCTATTAATAAAATAACTAAAACTGCAGCAGAAATTTTATTACGTCATCGACAAAAGCTTTCCACAGGTTTAAATCCTGACAATTTACCTCAAGGATTTTTTACTCAGAGAGACAAAGATAATAATTTGATTTTATGTTACAGCCCTTTATGTATTTATGAAAAAGAAAATCTTTTTCGAGTAGATTTTTCAGACTTTATTCCTCACGCTAAGCCATGGTTAGGAAATGAACATATATTACTTGGTAAGTCTGAAACCCCAAAAGAGCTATTTGCTATGCTCCAACCTAATAACACGGAGCAATTAAACCCAGACCTTGTTTTAAACCAGATCTTAGATAAAAACAAAGAAGATTTTCTATCCTTGATTAAAAATAATTTCTCTCAAAAAGAACAAAATCATTTTCTTCGCGCTTTAGGTCAGGCCTACCACGCACAAGGCTCTAGCGGCGTGCAACAAATATTAAAGGATCTTATCCAATTAAAAAATAAATGGGGAGATAAATCTTTTGAGCATTTTAAAAAGCATGTGCTTTTAAATAGTGATAATTATGAATACCTAATACTTCCACAAAACCAAAATATAATACAAGAGATGCTTAATCTTGAAGAAGGCTCCAAAGAATTGGTGTTATGGCAAACGGTTTATGAACACCATTTTGCGGCAGCCGGCGTTGAACATTTAGATAAATTATGGAAAGCATTCAATTTCTTTAAAAAAGAAGTAAAAAGATTGGGTGGAGACATTGAACAAATTAACTTAGAAGAACTAAACCCACCTAAAAATATGCTTATTTTTATGGATAGAGCTCTTGCCTGCCTAAAAAGAGTTCCTCCTGGAAAAAATAGAAATAGCTTTCTAAAAAACTTAAATCATTTAGATTTATCTCATGGTGGTGTCTATTATGCACTAAAGCATGAAGGATTTAGTGCTTTTGATAAAGAGTTAAAATTATACGATTTTACTTTTGGCCACCCCAGCTATGCACCTAATATACACCATATACGTCAATGGAATAAAGAAGAGTTGATTTGTCAAATTCATAGGGTGTTTTCCTTAGATTCTCGGTTTAATAAAAAAAATCAAAAAGAATTAAGTCATTTCTTATTAGAAAGGAATCAAAAAAACTCCACTGAAATTCAAAGTTATTTGATTTGTTTATTACGTTTAGATTACGATATAGATAAACAAGAGTATCAATTGCTTGATGAGCTTCCACCTGATTTTCGTCAAACAATTAGCACTCATTTATTAAGCTCTAAAAGTACTGCCTCGCAAGTAACACTCGCGTCTATATTGAATTTATCAAGTTCATTAAAACGCCAAAAAAGACTATCTCAAGATCTAGCAAGACTATTAAATGAATATCCCGAAGGTACCGTATTAAACTGCTGCTCAATAATAAATCAAATTAATAATTCTGATGATCATAAGGCTTATGATAAATCTTTAAATCAAATCTTAGCCTTTTTAGCAGATGTTAAGCAGTACTGTCCTATTAAAGAATCATCTAAACTTTTAGAAGTGGCGACTTTATTTAATCAATTTGATCTCAAAGAAATTATTGAATTAAACAATCTTAGTGCTCAATCAAGAACGATAGTCCAACAAGCTTGGAGTAAGCTAGTTAATCATCTGCTTTCTATAGATTATGAAACCAGTAATTTATCTTCTCTAAAAGATCCTAAAAACTGGCAATTATTTATCCAGTGCCTGCGAGATATTAAAGAAAATCCTTTAAAAGCAAATCAATATCATGAGGTGTTGATCAAAAAAATAAGTACTGATAACGATATTAATTTCAAAAAATCTTCTGGTCTTTATAGAGGCTTACAGGAGCAAGATAAGATAGCTTTAAAATTAGCTCTTTTTGAAGAGCATGAGCAACCATTATGGAAGTTTTTTAAATCCCATATTGTAGTACAAACAAATCAAGAGCTTTCAGAAGAAGCTAAACCTACTATAGCTATATTAAAGAAATTAGCATCGAGCACCACACTAGTAAATGAATTAGATGCTCTTGTTACAACCTTACAAAAAATAAAACCAGGTTACTGGAGTATTAATTATTTGAATAGCCTTCTTGAAGTACTTAATGCTAATCCTAAGGCACCTTATCCCTTAACCTTACTGAGTTTTTTATTGCAAGATGAGTATTTAGCCCCTAAAAAAAATATGAATTCAGTAGATGAAGATTTTCCCGAACAGTATAAAACAATCATCACTAAATCGCTTAATGCATCTCAATTTACTCGAGAGCAAAAAACCTTACTGTGCCAAATAGGAATTAGAGAACAGGCATGGAGTGCAAGCTCAGTGCTATTTCATCGCATCTTAACTATGCTAGGCTCTTCTCAATACGCTGAAATACGAACTGATGCACTTAAATTATTTAAACAAGCAAAAAATATAGAAGAACTAACTTATTATACCTCATTTTGCTCATGGATAACTCAACATAAAGCACTAGATGATCCATTTATTGCAAGCAGTTGGCCAAAAACAATTAAATTATATGTATTGGCTTTAAAAAGTGAGCATAAAGAAATAAATGACTTATTAAAAACAATTCAATTTCGCTTTAAAGACGAACCAAAAAAACAAGCATTGATTCTTCATATCATTGCCTACAGTAGTCTACAAAAAAGCGTAGAACATGCTGAATTAGATGAATATGAAATTAATAAGAAAATTGCCAAAGTTATCAGTGGTTTTGAAGAATTATCAGAAAATCAGCTCCAAGAGTTGGCTCAATTATATCCCAATCATCCCTCTCCTAGTATTGATGAAATTCGACGCTTTTTAAAAGCGAGTAAAAATCATATTCAAGCTATACCATGGTCTCAATCACTCCAACATTATAAAGAAAATCCTTTGCTAGAACCTAGACCTGATTATGGCCAAGTCAATTTAATCAGGGAAGCTGATTACCAGCGTATGTTGCAAGAAACTTATATAATTCATGGAGATAAGAAGGAGCCCCTCTCCACCGAAAATAAACTAAGGCTTAGTTATACTTTAGCTCATTTAAAACGATTGGAAGAAGGCAGTTTATTAATTCAGAACCAAACTAAATCTGTAAGACAACTCGATGAAGAAACATTAAAGACTTTATACTACTCCTTAAGTCAAAAAATAAAAACAATGGAGGACGGCCCACAAAAAGACTCCACTCGGGCTGAATTATGGTCTGTGTTATTTGAGCAGTTAGCGCGGTCTACTGGCAAATATCCTCATATGGCACAACAGTTTGCATTAATTGCTAATGATTTAGGAGTTAATGTTAACCGACGTATATTAAAACTAGCCACCGGAGAAGGAAAAAGTCATTTTGTTGCCCTTCGTGCAGCACTACATGCTGCTCAAGGTAAGCAAATTAATATTTGTACTGCAAAACGCGACTTAAGCGCCCGAGACTGTGAGGATTATGCACGTTTTTTTGATGCATTAGGACTTAAAGCCAACAGGATACATACAAACTCTCCGCGAGAAGCCTATCAAAATGCTCAAATTCGTTATGCCACAATGGGCGATTTATCCATCTTTCTTGATAATCAAACCTATAAAAAAACACCTATCGCAATTGATAAAGAAAATACCGTTTTGTTATTGGATGAATATGATTTTATTCGTTTTAATGAGAGCTTAAATACTCAATATAATTTTGCAATAGCTAAAAAAATAAGTCCTCGACAAAAAGAATGGTTTTATCAAACTGTTTCTGAATACTATGAATCCAATAAGAAAAACTTTTCTGAGGAAGGAGGCGTTCCTGCTAACTCGCTGAAAATATTATTCAAGATTTTAGCAAAAAAAGCCGGAGACAACCCCATTCGCCTTGAGCTCTTAGAGGAAATAAGCAAAGATCCTGCAATCCTCGCTCAATGGCTTCATGCCGCCCATACGGCCAATAAACTCCAACAGGGAAAAGATTTTGCTATTAAATCTAAACGAGTTCATTTATCTGGAGAAGAATATGTAGTTCGAGAAATTGTTCCTTTATCTCGAGATAATCAAAAACTAGAAGGCTCCTCTTATAGTTTAGGCGTCCATCAAATGCTCGCAGTTAAACTCAATAGAGAGGCAAAGCTAAAAAATCAACCCCAAGATGTTGTTATTCGTCCTGAAGGTTCTATTTTAAGCTCCCAAGTAGCTGCTTATCGAATGAAGCAACTTCATAAAGAAGTAGAAGGTTTTACAGGTACAATTAGTGAACAACAAGCGGTATTACTAGAAAATGAAGAGCCTACAGCTATTGTTGAAGTATCTACTAATTTACGCGATCTGAGATATTGGCCAGATCCTGCTTTTTTTGATACTGAAGAAGAGCGGATTGCTGCCACTATTAAACAACTAAAAATTTGCTTAAAACAAAAAGAATCCATTTTGTTTGCTTGCAAAGATGATATTCAAGTTAATTATTTAAAGGCAGAGTTTGAAAAGAAATTAACTTCTGAAGAATTTTCTCAATTAATTTTTTACACCAATGATGATGAAAAGGACAGTAAAACTGTATTAAATGAGAAGCGAATACTCGAACATTGGCGTCAAGGGAAAAAAAATCAAGCTATTGGTCTTGCAGCTTCTGGTTTTGGACGAGGTGATAATTTAGGTGTTGAAGCCGTTTTTCTTTATGACGTCAATGATAACAATGATTTATTACAAAAAGGAGGACGGACTGCACGAAATGGCGCAGAAGGGAAAGTATTCCAATTTTATTTAAACCCTACACTTAAAGCAGAGCATGCTCGATTGATTGTAGAATTACAAAAACATCAGGTTGGTTTGTCTCCTTTAGGCATAGAGAGTACTGATGCAGACTCTATTACATCTTCTCAGCAATTTCAGAATATTATGCATATGAGAGCGTGTTTATTTCAAATAAATACCGAACTTCAATCTTATTACCATACTCTTGTTGCAGAATTTTCTGAATGGGCCATGACCCACACTTGCAACACTCATACTAATACAGCAGTAATTGAGGAACAAATTATCCTAGCTCACGAAGCCTTTGCTAAGGAATGGAAAAAAATTGAAGTAAATAGTCAAACTAAACAAGAGAAAGCTGATGCTATTTATAACTTCATTCGCGCTGAAGCAAATAAAATAACATCGAAGACTACTCAAACTGTGCAGCTTTCACCCTTCAAAGAAACAAAACATAAAGTATATGTATCAAGTAAAATTGAGCTGCGTAAAGAGCAAAAAATAATAAATGAAATAATTGGTATTTTTCTTCAATTAAACGATTTTTCCTTAGATTCTTATCGATTTTCAGACATAAAAACAAGATTATTAGCACTAGAAAAGCAACCTCAATTGTTAGAGTTATTTTTAAGTCAAATTCGTCATTGTAAATCAGTAGATGTTTTTCATGATCGTTTATATAAACTGAATCTAGATCAAGAAATCACGGCTCCTGAGGCTCGAGATATCACAGCGTTTAACTCAAAAATTCAAAGATTAGCTCTTCCCATGCAAAACAATGCAAAAGAAGCGCTTCAAATTTTAGACAGTGTTACTTTAATTGAGGACAGAAAAATAATCTCAGCTATTTTAGATTATCTTGATCGATTTCCTGAACAACTAAAACATGAACAAACTCAATGGGGCCCAGATTATTTAAACTACATCAATGAACTATTAGCTCCAGAACAAGCAGTTTTAATTCACGTGCTTCCCCATATAAACCCAATGCCTTATACACAACTTCTATCTTTATATCATTTAGCACAAAAATATCATCAAGGCACAGAAGAGGATTTGATCGAACTTATTCAAAGATTAGATAAAATTTCTAAGAAACACGGTGGAAAAGCGAATAAAATTTTAAGTCAATTAGAAACCTTGGCTATTAATTTAAATTTAAAAAAAGATAATCCTTTTATTTTAGACACTATTGAAGCATTAGAACAATGGAATACCGAAGAGATTGATAGCTTTACTCTTTTATTAAATCAAACTCAAAATTGGTTTTATAAAAATCGTTTTGCACCTCAATATCATGAAGAATTATTCCATCTGTGGCATAACCTAGTAAATAATAAACAACAGATAGCAAAATTGCCTGAATTTATTAGTTGGTGTATATCACTTCCAGGAAAATCTTGGTATCAAGTTTTAGAACTAGGGCTAAAAAATCCTAATATTGATTTTTCTGCTCATATTCCTCAATTTGAGCAATTATGGAAAGCTTCTCTTGAGAGCAAAAAAGTGCTCCGACACGAACAAATGCAGCAAGTAATGAGTCAATTAAGTTTAGCTTATGACATTATTCATGCTATAAAACCCAAAGACCATCAAGATATTTATAAAAAAGAACTAGCACAACTTAAAACTCCTCAATTAGAACGAGCATTAAAATGCATTAATAAGCATGAAGAAATGCTTAAAAAACATCCTAAGCTGATGCAAGCTATACTTCATCTAATATCAGCAGATCATCCCAAAAATTTAATTATTTTAGAAGATGTCATTCAAGCTATAGAAAAAATGGAACAAACTTCACAAAAATCTGAATATAAAGGCAAATTAATAAAATTATTAACTCATTTTAAAGTCCATAAAGAAGAGCCTTTAAATCATCGTATGGTACTGATGTATCTGTTAAATCAAAAGCTTTTGGTCAACCATAATGATTGGAGTGATGCCTTTAATAAAGAGATATTAGAACAAGGGTTTAATTATTATTTATTACAAACTAAAGAACTATTAAAAAAGAGATGGGGTTTTAATTTAACCCATCAGCAGCAAAAAGCTCTTCTGACGCTAACGCATGAGCTTTCTTTAATTGGCAGCGATCTAACTATTAGTACTCATTCGCAGTCTTTATCTCAACAAATAGATAAATTAATTCAATCTTCTTTAAGTTATTATTTATTTAAACCCGACAAAAAAAATGAACAGATAATGACTAATTTAAAAACTAATATAAATGAAAAACTAAGTGCTAGTAATGTAGGTTATAAAACGATTCTTAATTCATTACATCACTCTCGAATAGAGACTTGGAACCATCAAATAGAAAAAAACAAAAAGAAATGGTTCTTTATAGAAAGTCGTGGTAGTTTTATTAAAACAATGGATGCAATAGAACATGAAATTGTAAACCATTGGATGTCAAATGATAAAACCATGTTTGTCAATTACAAAGATCATTTCCGCTCTTCATTTAATGAGCTTACAACTTTACTTGTTAAGCACCTTAATACACCGCATCTTACTACATCTCACAGTAAAAATACTGTATTTTTAACCGCTGCTAAGAATCTTGATTTTTCAAATCTAACTAAAGAATTGCAAGATATTCCCAATATTAAAGACAGCCAAGCATTAGACAGCACTATAGCGGAGTTAAAAAATAATATAAAAAATATGCCCAAACATCTGCGTCCACTAGCTCAAGAAATTGTACAGCAAGGTGAACAATTGAGTAAAACATGGAATAGAGAAAATCAATTACCTTCTTCAATACACACAGGCTTATAATGGACTATTATTTACTATATAAGATGTAAGAGCCTATCTGATAAGGAGAAATGGCCAAACACGATGTTATCGAAAAGACATCGTATTTGTTGAACGCTTCAATTCATCTAATAAGTCTTCGCAGCTATTTTCCATAATATATTTTTTAGTTTCATGATGGGATGCAAATTCTTCATGAACGTAGGTTTCAAATTCGCGTGGTTCGCTCGATGACTCATATAAAACATACAATTTGGCCAGCTTAGTATAATAAATCGTTTCATGTAAGTATTGATATTCTGGACTTGAAATTAATACACTTGTTTCTGGCAATTCAGGTAAAGTGCATGATGGAAATATTGCACTTAATCGCTCAGGTTCATATGCAAGCATAAATAACCCAATAGATGCACGTTGCTCGTTTGATAAAGACGCAAATTCTCGCATTTCAAATGCTTTTTTCGCCAAAATAACACCTGATTTTTGACGGAATTTATTTCCATCATTTTGATTTGTTTTATTATTCATCATTTGTTAATGCACTCCCATGAGCTCCGTTGCAAATAATTTCTTATTATAAAGTTATAAAGGCACAGTTTCTTCTCCAGCAAGCGTCCGTTTTTTAATTAAATTACGCTCAAACTCAGAAAGCGCAGCAAACACATGAAACATATTCACTAAAACCCTTTTTATTAAATCATTAAAGACTCTGCAGAGCAGTGATCTAATTTAGAGCTGTCAGCAGTATTCTTACGAGCCGATTTTTCTTCTAGAAGAAAATGAATTGAACGATTGCTTGTGCTTTTTGTGGGCAATTGTTGTAAGCGTTCAACTATTATATCACTAAGAAGCAAATTGTCTGAACATAGGTGAATATCGTTAGCAAGACTGTTAACATCTGGATAAACGAATACTGCATTGACATATTTTAATCTATGCGGAAATTCTATTTTTTGTAGCGTTGAAAATATATATAAAACTACCTCTTGATGGGGATGTTGAGCAAGCTTTCTTAAATAAGAACTTGCTTCAAGTTCATGGGCTTGAATAAAGGCATCTAAATATTGGTAAGCTTTTAGTGTGGTAACAAATTTTAAACTAGTATCCAAAAAATTCGGGGTTACTTTAGCGGTTCTATATCCCTCAGCTGTCTTATAATATCTTCTATATTTTGAGTATTCTTGCGATGATGCAGGAACCATGGCTGGATGACTAAACAATAGTTTCATATATGCTTCTATAAATTTAAGTGATAACTTATGAGTAATCTTAGAGTCTATACAACACTCAAGTATATTGGCCAACTCCGTGATATTGGAGTGAAAAAGTAGAGCATCTATACCCGTGATCTTTCAAAATGCTTGCATTGAACAAAAAAAAGGCTCATTC
>CAMFHA010000106.1 GCA_945952115.1 uncultured Legionella sp.
AATGACAATTTTCAGTTATTGAAAACTTAGTATTTTGAAGTTTCTTGGGTATAGAATGAAAGACTCAACCATAAAGTTACAAATTTATAGAGGAATTATACGGTACATCCTGGATTCCACACACTACACACTAAAAAATATAGCAGATCTTTCCGAAACACCCCTCGACAACATTCGAGCCATATACTGCTATGATTCCGCACCATGCAATTTCAAATCAGAGGTGCAATTGCTGAAGCTGTATCAAATTGTTCTTGAGCTCAACACGAATCCCAAAAATCGTTCTTTAGCGGGCTAATCATCATCAGTAAAGAAGGAATTTTTATTATGAACCAGTTTATGTTTAAAACAGTGAATAACGAGAAGTCTTACGACCAAGCCAATACTAATACCAGAACAGAACTTGATGCAAAGGAGATCACCATGATGGAAGGAATGCAACAGCGAATTTCACAAAAAGTATTATTCATACCAGACCTTGAAAAAATGATCGGCAGAAACAGAGTCACTCTACGTCGTTGGTGGCTTACAGATAAGTTCCCTCGCCCTGTCAAACTCAATGGCACAACGCTGGCTTGGCATAGCGATGAAATAGAACAATGGATTGAGCAAGCCATTTTGAATGGTGAGAGGGATGCTTCTTAACATTACCAATACATTAGACGAGCAGGCTTCAGGCTTGCTTTTTTTTGCTTTATAATTGCTAACCCACCCTATAAAAAATCACCTACAGTTTGTAATTTGGACCTCACTGCGATCCAAATTGAGCTGGACGCATTATCGTATTTTAATACAAATTGGAAATCAGACCCGAGATTCATATATCTCAGAATTTTTAAAAAGTGTACCTAGAAGTGTACCTAAAATTTATTGGCGTGAAAAAAGTGTTTTGATTTGATTGTGTAACCGCTTGATTTTAAAGGGGATTTTATGGTCGGGACGGAAGGATTTGAACCTTCGACCACTAGCACCCCATGCTAGTACGCTACCAGGCTGCGCTACGCCCCGAAGAGGAGGGAATAATAGCTAAGTCAGGGAGAAATAACAAGCTTTTATAGTGCAATAATAATCAACAAGACATAAAACTGTGATAAAATAAGTTCACTAGACTTCTTCAGAAACGGTTAGTAACTGGCCAAGAACGATTGAAAAAATGACTAGTATACATTAATGACACTAAGTAAAGAGATTTCGTCATTCCCGCGAAAGCGGGAATCTATTTCTTACCTAGTACAATGCCTATTTAAAGGTGGATTCTCACTTTCGCGGGAATGACGTATTAACTTTAACTGAGTGTCATTACAGTGTACATGGAGTACATGGAGTACATGGAGTACATGAGCATTTTAAAGTCATTTTTTTAGCTGAGATTGACCGTCAATAGCTATTTCCGAAAAGGTTTATTTACCTAGAATCAGCATCATTAACTTAATAGTAGATTATCATGTCACAAACATATACTGCCGAAGCGATTGAAGTTTTAAGTGGTTTAGAACCTGTGCAACGTCGTCCAGGGATGTATACTGATACGACTCGGCCTAACCATTTGGCACAAGAAGTAATTGATAATAGTGTCGATGAAGTGCTCGCTGGATTTGCTAATTATATCAGAGTAACCTTACATGAAGACGGTTCCATTGAAGTAGAAGATGATGGCCGGGGAATGCCTGTTGATGTTCATCCACAATTAGGTTTAAGTGGTGTGGAAGTCATCATGACACGCTTGCATGCTGGTGGTAAATTTTCTGATAAAAATTATAGTTTTTCAGGCGGATTACATGGTGTAGGTGTTTCGGTGGTTAATGCCTTATCCGATAGATTAGATGTCACTATTAAACGTAATGGCGTTATATATCAAATGTC
Source organism: uncultured Legionella sp. (assembly GCA_945952115.1). Classification (GTDB taxonomy): domain Bacteria; phylum Pseudomonadota; class Gammaproteobacteria; order Legionellales; family Legionellaceae; genus Legionella. Next base: position 1,864 of record CAMFHA010000106.1, read on the forward strand.
TTTTGCTAATGGTGATAAATTATGTGAACTTAATGAAACCGGTACTAGCAAAAAAAGAGAAACAGGTACACTAATTCGATTCTGGCCTAATCCTAAATATTTTGATACTACTAAAATTTCCGTGAAACACCTCGTGCATGTTTTACGAGCTAAAGCCGTTTTATGCAGTGGCTTATCCATGACTTTTGTAAATAAAATTACTCAAGAAGAAGAGCACTGGTGTTATGAACATGGTCTTGGAAATTATTTAAAGCAAAATCTAGCTTCTGAATATCTACCCGATGAACCCTTTGTTGGCGAATTTAAAAATGATGAAGCGACCGTTGATTGGGCTTTAGTCTGGACACAAGAGGCTAATAGCAGTCTTAATGAAAGCTATGTAAATCTAATTCCTACCATCCAGGGAGGAACCCATGTGAATGGGTTACGTGCAGGTTTATTTGATGCTATGGCGGAATTTTGTGAATTGCGTAACTTATTACCTCGCGGCATCAAATTAACTGCTGATGATTTGTGGGAACCTTGCCAATATGTCCTTTCGGTAAAAATGAAAGAACCTCAATTTGCAGGTCAAACCAAAGAACGTTTAAGCTCACGCCAAATCGCTGCATTTGTAAGTAATGTGGTAAAGGATGCTTTTTCGCTTTGGCTTAATCAACATCGAAACCAAGGCGAGGCTATTGCTACTTTAGCGATTGAACGTGCGCAAAGACGGTTAAAGCAAGCAAAACAAGTCGCACGTAAACGTGTAAGTCAAGGCCCAGCTCTACCTGGTAAATTAGCAGATTGTTTGCAAACCGATTTAAATCAAGCTGAATTATTTTTAGTAGAAGGAGATTCAGCTGGAGGCTCTGCAAAACAAGCGCGTAATAAAGATTATCAAGCTATTTTACCTTTACGTGGAAAAATTCTTAATTCCTGGGAAGTTGAGTCAACTCAAGTCTTAGCTTCTCAAGAAATTCATGATATTTCTGTAGCAATTGGTGTCGATCCAGGCTCTGAAGATTTAACTGGTTTGCGCTATGGAAAATTATGTATTTTAGCCGATGCAGATTCTGATGGTGCACATATTGCAACTTTAATCTGCGCCCTCTTTTTACGTCATTTTAAACCTTTAGTTAAAGCGGGTCATGTTTATGCTGCCATGCCCCCTTTATTCCGTATTGATGCTGGAAAAATAGTTCATTATGCGCTTGATGAAGACGAGAAAAATCGCCTCATTGCTCAACTTCAGCAAACAACTAAAGCGAAAATCAATGTCCAACGCTTTAAAGGTTTAGGAGAAATGAATCCCATACAATTACGTGAAACAACTATGGATCCTAATACACGACGTTTAGTTCAGTTAACTCTCGATGATGAAGAGCAAACTGAAGCAATAATGGATATGATGCTTAATAAAAAAAGAGCTGCTGATAGAAAAAGTTGGCTAGAAAGCAAAGGCAATCTTGCTGAGATTTAAAAAATTTTTATCCATTATGTACATAAAAGGAAATTTTATATACACTTTGTCTTTTGTCTTTAATATGAGAATTATATGCCTATTGTTGATAGTTGAAGACCCTCTTTATAAAAAATTACAAGAGAATCGAAAATCTTTAATCATGTCCTTATGTAAATTTTATACTGAACATGAAACAGTCTTTAATGAAGATTTTAAAAATCTATTTTGTACTGCATTAAGAGAGTTTAATAGCGGTCAAAAGGAAATCAAATCTTATCTTCCCTTATTTAACTCCATACAAAACTACTTTCCTGGACAAGAAATAGAGGTATTTTTACCTTTAAAACAACAAATAGTAAAAGCCCTTAAAACGGCAAAAAACCCCCAATTAGAAAAGCAACAATGGGTCGCCAGTAAAGAGTGTGTAAGTGTAAGTATGTACTTAAGTTTTCTTATGCTTATTTTTAGTTTTGGAGTCTGGTTTCGTCAACAGAAAGACACTTCTATAGGAAATGGAATTCTTTTTTTAGACGTTTTAATAGCCACTGCTTTAGGACTAGCCTTAGCTCAAGAAAACGCTAATGAAACTCAAAAAACCAAAGGTACAATTAATAAATCCCAACTCATTATTCTTTATCAACCTCTTGAAGTTGAGGAAATCGGTTTTCATGGTTATGCATTTTCTGATGAAGAAATAATGCAAATGCTTGAAACAGTGAAAGAAACATCTCTAACACTCTTAAGGCGTTAAAATTTTATTTTTTATATAAACTCCTGCTGGCTTAAGGCGTTGATCAGTCCAGATATTTTGCGAACAGGTGTCATTTTTCCAAATGGCGCCGGAACGAAAATCATCGGAATAATTCCAATTAACCCAGCTTATCTTTTTACTTGCCATTAATTGCATGTATTTATCAGACATTACAAAGTTATTTTCTCCATCTCCTGTATGCGTTTGAGTTCCAAATTCTGTAACAAATATAGGTAATACATTGGATGCATGATCTAAAGTATCAAAATACTCATCACCATGAGAGGCAGCATAGAAATGAAAGGTATAAAGTATATTAGGGTAAGAGATAGGGTTATTTACAATTTGCTGATAATTATGCCCATCAGATACTCCTAAAGAACTCCATCCTGGTGTTCCTACAATAATAGGAGCAGTAGGATCAATGGCTCGAATTACTGGAATAATTTGGTCTGCATAGTTTTTAATCGTCGACCAATTGACACCATTAGGCTCATTAGCAATTTCATATAAAATATTATTTTTAGTTTTGTTCGCTGTAGCTATATCTGTAAAAAATGTTTTTGCTCGTTCTAAATTATAATTTGGATCACCCGGAGTAAGAATATGCCAATCTACAATCACATAAATTCCACGTTGCGTTGCCTCATTAATTAGTTGATTCATTTCTTGTGTAAAATGCTCGGGGTTAGTTTCATAACCACCCTCTTGCACATATAAAGACAAGCGAATTACATTTGCTTTAAATTGTTCAGTTAAAACATCTAAAGAGGTAGGGGTAATACAATGTCCATACCATTGCAAACCATGCGTACTCATTCCTTTTAATTGAATTGGATTCCCTTGAGCATTACATAATTTCGTACCACAAACGGTTAATTGTCCATTTATAGCTACAGGAGTCTCAGAATAAACAAATGGTTTATGTTGACTATTTGCAGCCAATACACTTTGAGTAAATATCAATAAAAAACTTAAACTAAGAAAAATATTGTTCATAAAAGACACCTTAAGAGTTAAATAAAATTCAACTCATATTATGATTAATTATTATAATTAATGATTAATCAAATAATCTTGCTTGAATAATACTTTAATTTCTTTTAATTAAACAATATGGGTAACTGCTTATTCCGTCATCTTGAATGAAATGAAGGATGACGTGCGATGAACTCTTTCGAAATTGCCAGTAATGACCACAAGGTAGTTGAAAAAGCACAGCGTATGCGAAGTTTTGAAGCATTTTTTTCAACCGAGATTGGCCGTTAATGGTAATTTCAAAAGAAATTTATTTTATATCTGTTGATGCATTTAACATCCAATGCGCTTTTTCATGAGCCGCAATGCGCTCACTAAGCAAACTGATAGTCCCTTCATCATTATTATCTTGAGCAATTTTTATTGCTTGATTCAAATCTCGGATTAAAGTTTTATTATCTTCTGCCAATTCACTAATCATTTGATTGGCATTTATACTAGAATTGCCATCTTGAATTGTTTTTAAATGATTTAATTCACTAAAAGTAGCAGGAGCTTTATGTCCCTTCATTAAAATCCGTTCCGCTATTTGATCTACTGCTTCAGCCAATTCTTTATATTGCATTTCAAATAACTCATGGAGACTTTTAAATTGAGGGCCTTTTACATGCCAATGGTAATTTTGTGTTTTTAAATATAAAGCATAAGTATCTGCTAATGTAGCTTCAAGACGTTTAATTATCGCATTCATTATCGCTCCCTGATTCATCATTTTGTTTTATGTTTTTAAGCATAGAGTATAAAAATACAATTTACATCGTACAGCATTAATTATTAATAATAATAAAAAACCCGCCAAAAGGCGGGTTTTAATGAGTATCATGGAAATGGTCGACTTACATCATGCCGCCCATACCTCCCATGCCACCCATACCGCCCATGCCGCCCATATCACCAGCACCAGCTTCTTCTTTCTTAGGTAAATCAGCAACCATACACTCAGTAGTTAACATTAAACTTGCAACAGAAGCTGCATTTTGTAATGCCATACGAGTAACTTTAGTTGGATCTAAAATACCCATTTCAACCATATCACCGTATTCACCAGTAGCAGCGTTAAAGCCATAGTTATTTTTGTTTTCAGCTACTTTATTAACGACTACAGAAGACTCATAGCCTGCGTTAGCAACGATCTGACGCATTGGCGCTTCAATCGCACGACGTAGAATACTAATACCCATAGTTTGATCGTCATTATCGCCTTTTAATGAATCTAATGCTTTTTGAGCACGAATTAAAGCAACACCACCACCAGCAACGATACCTTCTTCAACCGCAGCACGAGTAGCATGAAGTGCATCTTCAACACGAGCTTTTTTCTCTTTCATTTCAACTTCAGTAGCAGCACCTACTTTGATTACAGCAACACCGCCAGCTAATTTAGCAACACGCTCTTGTAATTTTTCACGATCATAATCAGAAGAAGTTTCTTCCATCTGTGCACGAATTTGAGCAATACGAGCAGTGATTTCAGCAGCTTTACCTTCACCATCAATGATAGTGCAATTTTCTTTAGTAACAACAACGCGTTTAGCAGTTCCTAAATCTTCTAAAGTAGCAGCTTCTAAACTCTTGCCAATTTCTTCAGAAATTACTTGACCGCTAGTTAAAATAGCGATGTCTTGTAACATTGCTTTACGACGATCACCAAAACCAGGCGCTTTTACTGCACATACTTTAACAATACCACGCATGTTATTAACTACTAAAGTAGCTAATGCTTCACCTTCCACATCTTCAGCAATAATTAATAATGGACGACCAGATTTTGCAACACCTTCTAATACCGCTAACATATCACGGATACTAGAAATCTTCTTGTCAACCAATAGAATGAATGGATGCTCAAGTTCGCAAGACATATTTTGTTGGTTGTTGATGAAGTAAGGAGAAATATATCCGCGATCAAATTGCATTCCTTCAACAACAGATAATTCATTCTCAAGACCATTACCGTCTTCAACAGTGATAACGCCTTCTTTACCTACTTTTTCCATAGCACTAGCAATGATTGAACCAATTGCTTCATCAGAATTAGCAGAAATAGTACCTACTTGAGAAATTGCTTTATTGTCTTTACATGGCTTAGACATTTCTTGTAGTTGTTTAGTAACAGCAAGAACTGCTTTATCAATACCACGTTTTAGATCCATTGGGTTCATACCAGCAGCAACTGCCTTATGACCTTCAACAAGAATAGAACGAGCAAGAACAGTAGCAGTAGTAGTACCATCACCAGCTGTATCAGAAGTTTTAGAAGCCACTTCTTTAACCATTTGAGCACCCATATTCATGAAACGGTGTTCAAATTCAATTTCTTTAGCAACAGATACACCGTCTTTAGTAACAGTAGGTGCGCCATAAGATTTTTCTAAAACAACATTACGACCACGTGGCCCCATTGTTACTTGAACTGCATCAGCTAATGCATTAACACCAGCAAGCATTTGTAGACGAGCATCGTCGCCAAAACGTAATTCTTTAGCCATTCTCTTTAATCTCCTTCAATACAGTTAGATTACTTCTCGATTACACCCATGATATCGTCTTCGCGCATCACAACTAATTCTTTACCTTCGATCTTAACTTCAGTACCGGAATATTTACCAAATAGAACAACATCCCCCACTTTTACTGCTAAAGCTCTAAGATCACCATTATCTAATACCTTGCCTGCACCAACAGCGATTACTTCACCACGCATTGGTTTTTCAGTAGCACTATCTGGAATTACAATACCACCTGCAGTGGTACGTTCTTCTTCCATACGACGAACAACAACGCGATCGTGTAAAGGACGAATTTTCATACTTTTATCTCCTGATTAATTAACTTTAAATTTTATCAATGACCAACAGATGGGGGCAGTGAAATAAAATTCAAGGGCTATGATTAAATTTTTTTATTTTCTTTAGAAATATTTAAAATAATCAAACTTTTTGTCATAACAGTAGAAGTGAAGAATAAATTATTGATCTGCAGTTTAACTGTATGAGATTATTTCTTTACTTAACCTAAAAATATCTAGATAAACAAGGCAAAAAATGAAAAAATGGTGGCTTCTAGCATTAGGATTATTTCTCGTTTTTCCCATTTACGCAGAGCCACTTCCTGCTGATAAAGCATTTCAAGTGAACGTAAAAAAATTAGATCCCAATACGTTCAGTTTAAATTGGACAATTAAACCAGCTTATTTTTTATATAGTGATCGAATTAAACTAATATTAGAGCCTTCTAGCAATATAACTATTGGCACTTTACGATTTCCGCCTACTAAAACTAAAGTAGATAAACAAGGACATACCTATACCATTTATCGAGATCAAGTATCTATCCCTGTTGATGTATTAGGAATCAGTCCTGGTGAATCGCTTATTCAGTTAAAATATCAAGGTTGTTCTGATGATGGGTTTTGCTATCCACCTGAAACAAAAGAAATAAAAATAGGTATTGATAAGCAATTGGCTTTAACCACTGTAAGCATAGAAGAACACTTATTGGCCCAAAAGAAAATTGAAGAACCTGTTAATTCAGATCAAATTACCCAAGTATTTGCTGACCATAATTGGCTCATGATCCTTTCCATTTTTTATGGTTTTGGTTTATTGCTTTCGTTTACTCCTTGTATTTTACCTATGGTGCCTGTTTTATCTGGGATAATTGTAGGACATGGAAAAGAAATTACTACAAAAAAAGCTTTTTTTCTTTCCTTAAGTTATGTTTTAAGCATGTCTATTACTTATGCCGCTTTAGGCGCCATTGTGGCAGTATTGGGTGAAAATTTACAAATTTCCATGCAATCTCCTTGGGCAATTAGTATTTTTAGTCTGATTTTTGTTTTGTTGGCTTTATCGATGTTTGGTTTTTATGAACTTAAATTACCAGACTCTTGGCAAAGCAAAATAGCAGGATCCAGTCGTGAACAACGAGGAGGACATTATATAGGTGCAGCAATTATGGGTAGTCTTTCTACACTCATATTATCACCCTGCGTTACAGCGCCTTTAATTGGGGTATTAACCTATATTGCTCAATCACATAATGTATTATTAGGAAGTATTACTTTATTTGTATTAAGCCTAGGAATGGGCACGCCTTTATTGCTTATTGGTACTTCAGCTGGAAAAATCCTACCAAAATCTGGAAGTTGGATGAATGTTGTTAAAGCTTTTTTTGGTATTTTGCTTTTAGGCGTCGCGTTGTATTTAATGGATCGTATTTTACCTAAAAGCTTAATAATGTTTCTCTGGGCTTGCTTATTTATATTTTCTGGAATTTATGCTGGCGCACTAGCTCCTGCGCAAACTCATCAAGAAAAAGGAAAGCAAGGTATTGGACTTATTTTATTCATTTATGGTTTATTAATTTTAATTGGCACCAGCATGGGCGCCAGTGATCCATTAAAGCCTCTAGCTCTATTAAAAGGAAGAATGACTAATACTCTAAAAAGCAATAAACAAAATCATCAAACGCTTACTGCAATAAAACAAGAAATTCAAGCAGCTCAAGGCACTCCAATTATGCTCGATTTCTATGCTGACTGGTGCACTTCGTGTAAAGTTATGGAAGCCACTACTTTTCAAAACGCTCAAGTCAACAATTTATTAAATCAATTTAAATGGATCAAAATTGATGTCACTCAAAATAACCATGAAAATCAAAAAATTATGCATTATTTTAATGTAATTGCTCCACCTAGTTTTCTATTTTTTAATGAACAAGGGGAACCATTAAACCAATTAAAAACAGTGGGTGAAGTATCTACAGCAGAATTTATACAAATTTTAGAAAAGGCAAAGTTATGAAGAGGAGTTTATAAATGAACATCGGGAGTGTAATAAAAAAAGCGATTTTATTGTACAGAAATAGCATTCATCACCGCAGTT
>CAMFHA010000107.1 GCA_945952115.1 uncultured Legionella sp.
TATTTTTCAGGGCAAAAATCTTTAGTCTTTGCTAACTACCCCTGACCTATTACCTATTTGAATGCATCATGGATGATGCGCTGCCACAAGGATGTGGCCTGTCTCCTCGGAACACTATTTTATCTACACTGAAGTTCTTATTCTAAACACCAATCAATAGGACCACGGCCTTTTTCCTCTAAAAATTTATTTGCTTTAGAAAAGTGACGACATCCTAAAAAACCATGAGAAGCTGAAAATGGTGAAGGATGAGACGCGAGTAATACTAGGTGTTTTTTTTCATCAATTAAAGTTCTTTTACTTTTAGCATGAGCACCCCATAATAAAAAAACTAAAGCATGGGGATGATCATTGAGCTTTGAAATTACGGTATCAGTAAATTGACTCCATCCAATATGAGCATGTGACTGTGGTTTGCTTTGCTCCACACTTAATGACGTATTTAATAAGAGTACTCCCTGATTAGCCCATTTCTTCAAGCAACCATGTTTAGGAAAAGGAATATTTAAATCATCTTTTAATTCTTGAAAAATATTAAGTAAAGAAGGAGGCGGCTTAATGCCTATGTTCACAGAAAAAGAAAGACCATGAGCTTGTCCAGGACCATGATAAGGATCTTGCCCTAAAAGAACTACTTTCACTTGATCGTACGCAGTTTCTTTAAATGCGGCAAATAGTTCAGCTTGCGGTGGATAAATCTGTTTTCCTCTTTTTTTCTCTTCAATAAGAAAAGATAAAATTTCTTTAAAATAAGGTTTATCTTTTTCACCACTTAAAACATCAGCCCAAGTCTTAATTTCTTTTATCATAACCATTCCAATTGTTTAATCTCTAAGTGCCCCTTGTACGGTACTCTAGCTATAAGTGGAGCATCTATTAAATAGTCTAAAGTATCTATATTTTCTTCAAGAGCAAGCATATTAGGTTCAATACAATTGGCGATCCAACCAATACAAGCAATCCCCTGAGTTTTAAGAGTGCTAATGGTAAGTAAGGCGTGATTAATACATCCTAACTTCATTCCAACAACTAGTAAAACAGGAATTTCACTCAATTTTAAAAAGTCCAACCAGTTGTGCTCTTTATTTAAAGGCACCATTAAACCGCCGGCTCCTTCAATAAACAAGATATCTGTCTCTTGTGATTTAAATTGTGTGCAGTACTCTACTAATTCAGAAAGATTAATAAATTTATTTTCTTTTTCAGCAGCAATATGAGGAGAAACAGCTAATTCAAAACGCCATGGGTTAATTATATTTAAAGAAAGTTTATTATTTTTTGTTAGTTCTTGTGCATCAGCATTTACTAATTCATCGCCTATTTTAGTACAGCCACTTGCGACAGGTTTTAATGCAATGGCATTGGAGTAATAATTAAGAAGCTGGCTTGTAACATAGGTTTTTCCACAATCAGTATCAGTGCCTGTAATAAAATATCGTTTCATTTTATAAACCTATGAAATTCTTCAATAAATAACCTAGTATGAGATAAAAAAGGCATATGAGCCGCATGTTTAAAAAGAACATAATTAAAATGCGGGTATTGATTTTTCATCACTTCCATAATTTTAACAGGAGCAATGGGATCTAATCGACCAAACATAAAGCAAGTTGGTTGATAAATTTTTGATAGAGTGGAACGAAAATCCCACTGTTCTAGAATTTGAAGCCCGGCGTTTAAACTTGCTTGAGAAGGTATTGTTCCTAAAGAAATAGTAGGTTTTTTTTGGTTTAATTGTAGGCTAATAAAACTTTTTAGGGTGTGCTCATGATCAAAAGAGAGATTGATATAAAATTGATTGAACACATTTTTAGGAACTGCTGGCCATTCATCCTCCGCAATAAAATAAGGTAAAGATGCAATATTGATTAGAGAACTTACTCTATGAGGCTCCTCTATTGTCAATCGTTGCGCATAAAGGCCGCCTAACGACCATCCTGCTAGTGCAAAAATAGAAGGTAATTGCTCTAGTAATTGCCTCTTAAATTCATTCCAATCCATTAAAGGAGTTAAACCAAAACCAGGTAAATCCACTAAAAAAAGCTGATAATTCTCATGTAACTGTTCTACAAGAGGTAACCAAATTTGATGATCAAATCCCCAACCATGAAAAAAAACAACAGGTAATCCCTGGCCATAACTAATAAGATGAATATTCATATAGATGATGTAATTTCTTAAATAAAGAATTAATTTGTTCCATGTTATGATTATAATTTAAAACAATACGTATCCCCGTCTCTTTAAGAGATACCGTAGGAGTTCGTATTGCGGAGCATGAAAAACCTTGTTTGCGCAATTCTTGAGTAAAATTCAAGGCGCGGTATGGACATCCTAATTGAACTTGCTGAATAGCCGTATTAGATTCACGCCAAGTTAAAGGAGAAGATAAAATTTTTTCTTTAAAAAAAACAATTAATTGGGCAAGTTGAGTTCGTCGTTCTTCAGCTGCAATAATAATATCTAAAGTTTTTAATAAACCATAACTTAAAGCGGGACTAATAGCAGTGGAGTAAATTAAAGAGCGTGCTGACTGTATTAAAGCGTCTATCCATTCCTGTTTTCCAGCAATCACGGCGCCTTGTGCAGCAAAAGCCTTACCAAAGCTAATGAGACGCAAAGGCACCTGCTCTTGACTTAATTGATGAAAACTAACACTTCCCCTTCCCTCTTTTCCCATTACCCCAAAAGAATGAGCTTCATCCACAATTAAAGGGACATTAGATAATTTAGACATTCTTGCCAACGGAGCAATTTGCCCACTCATACTAAAAATACCTTCCGTCAAAATAATAGAAGCATTAATATTTTGTATAAGTTTGCTAGATAGATTGTCTAAATCATTATGTAAAAAACGAGTGTATTGAGCTTGTGATAGTTTTAATCCATCATAGACAGAAGCATGAACTCCTTTATCAATAAAACAATAGGCTCCAATAACTCCTAACAAGCTTGTAAGTGCTAAATTAGCAGCATACCCGGAAGAAAAAAGAATACAATCATCCACTTCGAGTAATTCTGCAAAAGCCTGCTCAAGGGCTCGATGATTAGGATGATAGCCACTAAGCAACATCGAAGCTCCACTTCCACTTACATAATTCCTATATCCCTCTTCATAAGCCAAGGCTATACGTCTATCGCCGAGTAAAGATAAATAGTCATTGCTATCAAAAGTAATGAGATTCGTTTGAAAAAGAATACGTCTTCTTAATAACCCTTGACGTTCTAGATTTTCTGTATACTGACGAAGCTTAGAGCTAATAGTCATTTATACCATCTCTGTTAAGCCTAGTTTATTAAATAAATTTTTATCTTTAGCGCGTTGTGGATTATCTTCTGTGAGTAATTTATCACCAATAAACACCGAGTTAGCACCGGCAAAATAACAAAGTGCTTGCAACTCATCGCTCATTTCAGTTCTTCCTGCGGTAAGTCTTATTACACTTTGAGGCATAGTAATACGTGCAGTAGCAATAGTTCTAACAAGCTCAATCCCTTCAACTGGTTGCGCTTTTGCTAAACGAGTACCTTCAACTGGAATTAAACGATTAATAGGAACACTTTCTGGCGGGATTTCCATGTTGGCTAAAGTGTGAACAAACTCAATGCGATCTTCTCTGGTTTCGCCTAATCCTAAAATTCCACCGCAACAGACATTAATTCCGGCTTCTCGAACGTGGCTCAGCGTTTCAAGTCGATCACTAAATTTCCTTGTAGTTACTACTTTATCGTAATAAGAAGGTGAAGTATCAATATTATGATTATAATAATCCAGGCCGGCGTCTTTTAATTCACAAGCTTGCTCTTTACTTAACATGCCTAAAGTCATACAGGTTTCCATCCCAAGAGCTTTAACACCTTCAATCATTTCTTTTAATTGAGGCATTACTTTATCAGGAGGGCAACGCCATGCTGCACCCATACAAAAACGCTTAGCTCCACCTTCTTTAGCTTCTTGAGCTGATTTCAAAACATCACTTACATTCATTAATTTTTCTTTTTCCACATGTGTCTTAACATGTCCGCTTTGAGAACAATAGCCGCAATCTTCTGGACAAGCGCCCGTTTTAATACTTAATAAAGTAGCAAATTGTAATGAGTTTGGCTCATGATGTGCTAAATGAGCGGTATGTGCTTGATGCAATAAATTATTAAATGGTTGTTCATAAATTTCTCTAATTTCATTGATTGACCAATTTTTTTTAACTTCAATCACACTAATGTCCTCTAGGATTTATAATAAAGAACATGATAAAGTGGCTTCCAAACTTGTCAACCAAAATTTACAAAAATGGTCTACACTAAAGAGCTTATCGCCAAAGACTTAAAGCATATTTGGCATCCTTGTATGCAAATGAAAGATTTTGAGCAATTTCCTCCCTTATTGATTGAACGCGCTCAAGGAAATATTTTATACACCAATCATGGCCCTCTAATAGATGGTATTTCTAGCTGGTGGTGTAAATCTCTAGGACATGGACATCCAGCTGTCATTGAGGCAATACAAAAACAAATGGAACAGTTTGAACATGTTATTGCAGCTAATACAACTCATCCTACTTTAGTTAAACTGGGTGAAGTACTCAGTCAACTCACTAAAAAACAACATCTTTTTTTTGCTAGTGATGGAGCAAGTGCAGTAGAAATTGCTATGAAATTAGCACTACATAGTCATTTAATTCAAGGCAATACTCATAAAAAACAGTTTATTGCCTTAAAAAATGGCTATCATGGTGAAACTCTAGGAACGATGAGCGTTAGCGATTTAGGCTTGTATAAAGCACCTTATTTAGGCCTTGGCGTATCTTGTCATTTCATACTTCCGCCCTATATAAACAGCGACGCAGATCCTTTATGGAATGATTGCGATGATTATTGGTATAAGATTCAACCTGAACTAGATAGAATTAAAGATCAAAGTGCAGCACTTATTCTTGAACCCATCGTTCAAGGAGCTGGGGGCATGTTATGTTATAGTGCTGATTTTTTAAAAAAATTAGCCGCTTGGGCAAAAATGAATAATATTTATCTTATTACAGATGAAATTATGACGGGCTTAGGGCGCACCGGAAAATGGTTGGCAGCTGAACATGCAGGAGTTGAAGCAGACATTATATGCCTTTCAAAAGGTCTTACTTCAGGCTCTATTCCTTTTAGTTGTGTAATGATAGATCATCAACTTTTTGACTTATTCTACGCTGATTATAATGAAGGAAAATCATTTCTGCACTCACATACCTATAGTGGTAACTCTTTAGCAGTAAGTGCCGCACTAGCAACACTCACTGTAATGCAAAAAGAATCAATTATTTCTCATGCTGAGTACCAGGGAAAAATCATGTTAAAGCTCATGCAAGAACTTGCTGAAATAACAGGAAAATTAAAAAATGTACGAGGAGTCGGTGCGGTAGTAGCTGCTGATCTAGTAGACTATAAAAATAAAAGGATTGGGAGTGAGTTTTATATCCAAGCGATTAAATTAGGCGCATTAATAAGACCAATGGGTAATACGCTTTATTGGCTACCTCCATTAAACATGCAAGAAAAAGTTATTGAACAATTAGCTGAAATAACCTTAAACTCTATAAGATTAGTTTATGCTTAAAATCTGTTGACACTAGATTAATGGATTAATTCAGGAATATATAATGAACTACCAAGTTAAATCTTTTTTTTTCTTAATTTGTTTTTTGCCTTCACTATGCATCGCTACTTCCGATCAAAATGGTGACTATTGGATTTGTAAAACTCATGATAATGCTAATCGAGAATGGATTAATAAAAGCAGTTATCAAAAAGTAGCATTAAATCTTTCTTTTGATAGATGCAAAAAAGAAAGCAAAAACCCGAGAAGTTGTAAAACTTCCGCAAATGATTGTGAAGGTTTTCATCTTGGCTTAAGCACGAAACCTTATTGGCGATGTACAGCGCTTGATAGTACAGCTACTGCTTGGAAAAGTAATTATTATACTAATAAAGATGATGCTTATCTTGCTGCCAAAGCATATTGCAAATCAAAAAGTAAAGTGCCGGATACTTGCTATGTCAATTTTATGACATGTCTTAATGCTAATGATCGGTGAATTTAATGGTGTACTGCATCGGTTTAACTGGGAATATTGCTAGTGGGAAAAGCTCTGTAGCTTCTTTTTTTGAAAATTTAGGTATTGCAATTTTTAGTGCAGACTTTATTTCCAAGCAGCTCACTCAAATCGGAAAAGAGGCATATAATGAAATTATCAATCATTTTGGTTCTGTGGTAATCCAAGAAGATCAACAATTAAATCGAAAAAAGCTAAGGGAAATTATTTTTAATAATCCTAACGAACGCTTTTGGTTGGAGCAACTTCTGCATCCTATGATTCGTAAGCAACTTGCTCAGGAAGTTAAGCTATGTTGTTCACCCTATTGTATTGTTGAAATTCCTTTATTACAGAATAAAACTCATTATCCTTATATACAACGAATACTTTTAGTAACTAGTTCACTTGATATTCAAGTTGAACGTATTATGAAACGCGATCAATGCACTAGAGAGCAAGCTTTAGCGATCATATCTACGCAACCTAGCAATGAACAACGCTTAAATTATGCAGATGATGTATTAATAAATAACGAAGGACTGCTTCAATTAAAAATAAAAGTTGAACAGTTACATTTATATTATTTGCAGCAAGCAGCAATTAATGGATAAAATTCTTTTTATTTTCAAAAACTTTTATGTTTGTCTTAAATTGCAAGGGATGCCTTATGTATAAAGAGACAATTACTTTTCAACTTGCCACACATTTTCTCTCACGTATTGCTTTACGCTTAGAGTTTTTATTTAAAATTATTAATCAAGCTGGTAATGAATCTCATGAAGTAATTCATCGTTATGCGTTAAAAAATCTTATTGAATTAATTAATATTATTGAAAAACCTGAATTAAAAAGTCGATTTATTAAAGAGTTAATTCGAATTGAGCATGTACTAAAAAAACAAGATTCTTTTGAAAAAAAAGAGCTTTTGATGGAGTTAGAGTCTCAAATCCATATTTTAAATGGCGTTCCAGGTCGTTTTAGCCAAGCAATACATGAAGATATTTTCTTAAAAATATTAAGACAAATTCATCATCCTAATACGCCTGAGTGTGAATTTAATTCACCTCATTTAGTCATATGGTTTGATTCAGATCCTTTGACCCGTCAAAATGCTATTAATCATTGGGTTCATTCTTTAAAAGACTTAGAATCTACAGTTATTATTTATCTTTCATTATTAAGAAGTTTAACAGAATATCATTCAATAAAAGCACCCAATGGTTTTTATCAATATAGTTTTCCTCCAAAGATAACGAATCATTTAATCTTATTGAAAATGAATAAATGTTTGAAAATTACACCTCAATTACAATTGGGGCATAATAATTTAACTATTAGGTTATTTGAATCCACATCAGCTCAAGCAGTTAATGATAAAATTATAGAAATGGAGATTGCATTTTGCCAAATATAAGCCATTTTCTTGATAATTTATATTCGAGAAAAAAATGAAATTAATTACTTTAAATATTTGGGGAGGTCACTTAAGAAATCCTTTATTACGATTTATTCATAATAATCGTCATGTTGATTTTTTTTGTTTACAAGAGCTTTATGATAATGCTCATCGCCCTTTGACACATAAACAAACTGAGCTTAGTCTTAATATTTTTTCTGATTTAAAAAAACTTCTTCCTGAGCATCAAGCGATTTTTAGACCTGCGGTAGAAAATATCTATGGCATAGGTATTTTTGTTAAAAATTCAATTGATATTATTGGTGAAGGAGAAATCAATATTCACCAAAAACAACATTATCCAGGAATAGGATTAAATCATGATCGTAATTTGCAATGGGTTGAATGCAAGGCAAATAAAAAAATTTTTTCGATTTTAAATGTTCATGGATTATGGAACGGTAAAGGAAAAAAAGATACCCCTGAACGACTTATTCAGTCTCAACGTATCCGTCAATTTATGGACACCATTAATACACCGAAGATATTATGCGGAGATTTTAATTTACGACCAGACACAGAAAGTATACGAATCTTAGAAAAAGGTATGGTAAATTTAGTGGTAACTCATAATATTCGTTCCACACGTACTCGTTTTTATTCTAAAGAAGAAAAATTTGCTGACTATATTTTGACATCTCCAGCAATCAATGTGAATCATTTTTCTGTAATGAGCGACGAAGTATCAGATCATGCTCCTTTATTATTAGACTTCACGTAAGACATCTGCTTATATTTACGACTTAGCCTCACTGCCAATAATATGTTTCCCTGGTGCGATTTTAAGTATGCTTTGTAGCGAAGGATCTGACGAGTTTATAAAAAAACCGCACTTAAAATCGTTCCCTGTTTCTCCTTCGCTATTTGCTCTTTCGCTAATTATCGATAAAATTGTAAAGAAACATCTGCCTCAACGCCGGGAGTTACGGATAATGTCCCTTTTGCACTACCACTATTCTCAGTAAAAGTGCCTTGCATTTTACCATATTCCGTTTTAATGGTTATCACTCCATTAGAACAAACTGCTGTTAACTGTTGAGAAGCATGAGCTGGGCACAAAGACGTACCATACTCTTTGTCAGCCGTACCATATACAGTAAAATGACCAGAGTCGTCTAGTGGACCAACTGTTCCAGTGCCTCGATATATACAAGTTCCAATAACCCAATTTTTTAGTCTACCTTTCCCAGACCATACACCTTCAATTTGATTGCAATTGGCAGAGCCTTCTAAATGAAAGCTATAGTCGGCATGAACTGGGATTGTTATTACTAGGGCACTCAATATTCCTAAAAGTCTATTTGCTTTCATTTTTATCCTATAATAGAAGAATTTATCTTTAACCTAGAAAACGCAGTTGAATCTACTATGAGTGTCTACTGCGCTGATTGTTCAAGAAATTTTGATGATTTTTTACTTCACCGTATGGGTGATACGCCTTCAGCAAAAAATCATCCAAATCTCTTGAACAATCAGCACATTAAACACTCTCGCTACGATTCAACTGCGTTTTCTAGGTTTAAAAATTAAAAATATATTATTAATTAATTTGTTAGAATGCAAATAATAAAATTACGAGTGCGATTTTAAGAGAGTTTTTTCATAAGCCCTTCATCTTGAGCGTAGCGAAGAAAAACCGCATTTAAAATCAACAACAGGATTAAGTTCGCTCTTTTGCTTGACTCCAAATAGCCATGCGAACATCATAAGGCTGATTATAAACATTAACTAATCCTTTTTCTTCTGCAATGAGTTTGACCATTTTTAATCTTTTCTCAAATTTATCTAAACTTTTTTGTAAAGTAATTTCAGGATCTAAATGACAAAACAAACATAAAGAAAATACAGCATGTAGTAAATCACCTATTTCTTCTTGTAATTCTAATCTATTCATTTCAAATTTTGAGAGTAAATGTTCATTTACTTCCAGATATTCACTATTAATCTGTCTCATAATTTGCTCTGTATTTTCCCATCGAAAACCAAATGCAGAGGCTTCTTTTTCCAATTCCATTAGTTTTTTTAATAGATTCATGATCATCCAACATCAATTGAATATATATGCAAATATATATTCAAAATATTGACAGAAAGTATTTTTTTTATATAATTTATTCTGTTTTATAAAGAATTGGAATAAAAATGAAATACAATGCCAGTCTAAAGCAAAAAATTAAACAATTAATCTATATTCTTTAGCACTGC
>CAMFHA010000108.1 GCA_945952115.1 uncultured Legionella sp.
GTTGGAGAAAACAACAGTATGTGTCTGATTTTTAAGCTTTAGATTGGCATTTAAGAAAATAACTAGTATTTTGTATTTTTCTATAAAGAGGATTAAGATCGGTAAAGTACTCTTCTGGATGTGTGGTTTGCCATTCTGTTCGCTCATCAATACAGCGTGTAATGATGTTAAAACAACTGGATATTATACTATCTTTTTGAGCTTTATTTAACCTATATATGTTTTTATATAAAGTCGTGCGGGCACTTTTTTCACTATCTGCAAGTGGAAGATGCTCAAGAAGTTTAGATAAATTATTAATAGCGTAGTTGAGAACCTCGTCATTGGACTTTTTTATGGGTTCTCCTGTTTTAGGATCTATGAAAAATTTTATCTTAAGCATTAATGCTCTCCAAATAATAGGTATCAATAATTAAGGCAAGTCCATCCAAATTTTGGACATTATTTTATTAAAAAACTTGTTTTTGTAGGCTCTAGCGAAGAAACTGCTGAGATTAATTTTTTGGCATAATATACCCAAGTTCCTTTAAAATGCTAGTGTACACTCCTTCGCCTCATTCAAATGCGCTTCGTCTAAAACTTAGTGGGAAATGCTATACCTTCTTTAAACGAAAAGATTGGAAGCTTTTCGCCATAATCTAAAAAAAAGCAGCTTTGTTTAAAAAGACTATAATAAAAGAGTGGGCTTAACTTTTTTTGTTAAGTAGATGTAACCTCGTCTAAGGAATGTATATGTCAGAGAAAATACAACGCACTGCTGCCAGTTTGCGCGAAAAAATGCTAAATCGTTATAGTGATGGTTTAGAACATAAGCATAATAAAAATCATCACACTTACCGACACCACTACCGCTCTCATCCAATTAACCAATTAGACAAATTAGAAAATGACTCTCTTATAGAGGCCTCCACAGGCATGATTAGAGAATTTAAATTAAGAAAAACACGTAAACGACTCAATAAAGGACGTATTCATTGATGTAGCTTATTTCAGCAAGTAACAGGGAAAAAATCTATACTCAACTTCATTAGGCTTCTTTCGAAACTCGCTGCAGAGAGCAAAGTGAGAGGAGACTCGGAGCGGAGAACCGGAGTGTACACGCAAGTGCATGAGGATTCGAGCACCGAATCGACGAAGCAATTTGCCTCTGCAGTAGAGCTTCGAAAGAAGTCTATTCAAATGCTAGGCTTTGAAGGAACTTATTTTTCTGCTTGATAGGTAAAATATTTTAGCAGCTTTACTACTTTTATTACTCCATTTGTGTTTCTTGCCATGCTAATTACTTTTTGAGCTTCTTCACGCCTGACATCACCCATTAAATAAACAATTTGGTCTGAAGTTACCACTTTAAAAGCGTTAGGATCTATAGAATCATCAGCAAAAATTTGCCCGCGGATTTTTGTAGTTATCCAAGCATCTTGCAATCCATTCATATTGGATTGACTTAGTTTTAACTCAATAAATAAATGACGATAACCTAATACTCTAAATAAGCGGTGGCGTGCTTCATTAATCAGCTCTGTTGAAGGTAAATGACCCGCAACTAAAATATCGCTATTAAAAACCGCAATGTCCAAAACACAAATGTCACATTTCAAACGCTTATCTGCAAATAATGAATTATTAACATCGACTAATAAATGATAGTCATTTAGTTTTTTATAAACATCATGGCGATCATAAACTAAATTAGCTCCCGTCCATACATTACTCAAACAACCAGATAAAATAGCGGTTATTAAAATAAAAAAGAGGAATAAACGTCCTTGTCTTAACATTTTAACGAATATATTGAAAAATTTTCACCACTTTAACCACCCCGTTAATACGTCTGGCCACGTCTACAGCTAAATTGGCTTGTTCTGGAGTTGCTATACCCATTAAATAGACTACACCATTTTCAGTAACAATTCGAATTGAACCAGACTCAAGGCCTTTCTTTGTCAACATATTGCTTCGAACTTGACCAGTAATTAAACTGTCTTTGGATCGTTGCGCTAAGGGAATAGGATCTCTCACTGAAATTTCATCATAAACACGAACTACACCGGGTGCAGTTCGTGCTACTCGTTCAGCAACAACACGAAGAGAGGCAGAGGAGGTCTGGCCTACTAATAAAACCACCCGATTAAAACTCGTCACTAAAATTCGCGAATTTTTAAATTGAGGGTCTGTCACAATGGCCGTATGAATTATGTGAAATAATCGAGCATCTGCTTCCATAGTAGTAATACTACGCCTATCATAAACTAAGCCAGCAGCAGCACCTGCAACTACAGCAGCTACACAACTAGTTAAGCAAGCAGCAATAAATAAAATGCTTATTGATTTAAATCTAGAGAGAAAACTCATTTTTTATCCTAAAACTTGACTAAACAAAGATTGATCAATTAAATCACAAAAACAATGCAAAATGAACAGATGGAGCTCCCTAATTCGTGCAGCATTATCGGAGGTCACTCTAAGCTCAATATCTTCTGGCCCTAAATGATTTGCTAATATACCTCCATCTCGCCCACTTAAAGCAATAGTATCCATCCCTCGTTCATTAGCAGCTTGCAAAGCTTGTAATAAACTATCGGAGTTCCCAGAAGTTGTTAAAATCACTAACACGTCTTTCTCTTGTCCTAAAGCATGAATTTGTCGTGCAAATATCTGCGCATAATGATGCTCATTAGCAAAAGAACTAATACAAATGGAATCAGCACTTAAATTAAATACAGGTAAAGAAGGTCGTTCTACTTCAAAATGATTTAACATCGCACTTGAAAAATGTAAGCAATTAGCGCTAGAGCCTCCATTGCCACAAATTAAAATTTTTCCATCACTTAAAAGACAATTAACTAAACGCTGCCCAGCTTTAGCTATAGAATCAGATAAGCTGTCTGCCATAGCCATTTTTGTTTCTATTTGTAAGCCAAATAAATGTTTGACCCGATCCTCCATTTGCACCATTTTTTTACCTTATTTTACTCAAAATTGATCTTCGATTGCGCCCTGTTTCAGCCAAAGTGCTCGTTCAATAGTCTGCACTAAAAGCATCTTTCACCCAAATTAAATCACCCGATTTACCATCAATACTCACTACATCAAAACGAATTGAATGTTGATCTTGTATTTTATATTTTAATAAATAATGAGAAGTGGTTTTAATTATTTTTTGCCGTTTAGCATAAGTAATGCTTGCTAAACCTCCACCAAAAGCTTGATTTGCTCGCAAGCGCACTTCAATAAAAACAAGATGAGAGCTATCTTTCATTATCAAATCAATTTCACCTAAACGACAATGATAGTTTTGCATTACCAATTTAAGCCCTTGTTGCTTTAAATAAGTTAAAGCCTTTTCTTCTGCCTCATATCCTATTGCTTGAGTCACATCCATTCCTTTAGTTGGTCTTAAACTGTTTTATTTAAAGAATACACTTTACCCTCTTTAAACTGCCCCCATTCCAATAAATGAGTTATCTGCTGATTTTCTTTTAAAGAAAAATTACTCTTATTTAGAGGAAATAGAAGCAGCTGATTTATCTGTGTTGTTAGCGCATAGCTTTCTCTGCCTAAAGCATACAGACGATTATAACTATTAAACTGCTCCGGCCAATTTTTAACACTCATTTGGTGAGAAAAAACCCAAGGTAAGTCACAAAAAATAATACCATTTAAATCTTTATCTTTTAAAATATTTGCATGTCCGCTATAAACGCTGGACGTAGCAAAAACTGGAATGTCACCAGCATAGTAATAGTTTAATGCAGGCATAATTTGCCTTGCTTTGCTAGGATAAGCTAATAAAAAAATCATATCAAAATCTTGGCGCCTACTAGGCATTACTTTAATAGAATAACCTAAAAGCTCTTTAAGGCGTTTTTCACGCTCTTCACTCGCTGTAATCTGCAGAAAATCACGGATTTTTTTATTAAAGTCTTCTTTTACTTTATAATCAAGATTATAAGCAAGTACGTCCATTAATTGACCACCCGCTTGTTGCCATTGAATTTTAAATGCTTTGACTATCTCGTCTCCCCATTTATTATTTGGAGCGATGACTAAGGCTCGTTTATAGCCTTTAGCACTTGCTTTTAACGCTACCTCTTTAGCTTCATAGCTAGGGGATAAACTAAAAGAATAGGAATTAGGTTGAATATGTTCCGCATCATTTAATAAGAGCGTAGGGACAGGATGCCATAGATTAGCAACAACAGCCACATCTGCTTTCGTAAGAGGGCCGATAATATAATCAGCTCCATCCGTAATTGCTTGTTCATAAAGATGGGTAATATTGTCTTTATTCGTATCATAAACAATAAATTGTTTTTCTTCTTTATTTATTTTATTAGCCGCTATCACACCATCATAAACTGCATTTCCAGGCCCTGAAAAAGGACCGGACAAAGGCAATAAAAGCGCAATTTTTTTCGGGGAAGAGATTATTTTATTACTAATACTATCTAAAGGACTAGGAAAAAAAGAATTGCCAGGATGCATAGAAAAATGAGACTGCCATTCATCTAGAGCGATTAATAAAGATTTTGAATTATCACGAGGCTGTTGTGAAAGTTGAGCGAGTTGCAACCATCCTTGTAATTCTGACTCAGCCACAACCTCATCACTCATCGCCTGAATTTCATCACTAGGCATATTAATCAAAGCCTGCCATAAAGCTTGCCGATTATTATTTAATTTTTCTTGATTAGATAATAAAGTTTCTAATTTAATCCGTTCAGCCAATGCTTGAGTGTTTTTATTTAGAGTTTGATAAGTTTGTGCTAATAGTTCATGGTATTGAATTTGCAAATAAAGAGACATCTGTTCAGCATGAGGAATTTTTTGTAATTTTTTTAAACTCTCTTTAGGTTTCTCTTTAATTAAATCAACTTTAGCTAGCCAAATTGATTTTTCATTTTCTTGAGCAGCAGTTAAATGAGAAGTCTGTGCTAAAATAGCCAAGCCTTGTTGCCAAAGATTTTCTGAAATAAGACGACCTGCAGCTAATAACAATAGAGTTTGCTGCTCATTTCCTTGTTGTTTTTCTGCTTTAGCAAGATAATCTGCTACAGATAAATCATAAGGATTTACTAGTTCAGATAAATTAGGTTTATCAATAGGTTCTGCCCATAAATTTTGAACTGATTGGCATAAGAAGAAGAGAAGACTGGCACTTCCGAAAAGACAAATTGTACGTATATTTTTAACCATAATAACTGCCTAATACTAATTAGGACAAAAGGATAAACCATGACAGAAGCTGGAGCAACAGGAACTCTTTATATCGTTGCAAGTCCTATAGGTAACCAAGAAGATATAAGTCGCCGCGCTTTAAAAATCCTTGAATCGGTTGATTTAATACTTGCTGAAGATACGCGTCATTCTTTACCTTTATTAAATGCCCTGGGAATAAAAAAACCACTTAGCTCCTTACATGCACACAATGAAAGCATTAAAAGCCAACAAATTATTGAGCAACTATTAACTGGCCAATCGATTGCTTTAATTAGTGATGCAGGAACTCCTTTAATCAGTGATCCGGGTTTTCCTCTCGTGAAATTAGCAAGACAAAATAATATTCCTGTACTACCTATTCCTGGTGCTTGTGCTCTAATTACCGCACTGAGTGCCGCCGGAGTTCCTTGTGATAGTTTTCTTTTTCTGGGGTTCTTACCAGCAAAATCACAAGCTCGAAAAAATAAATTAAATGAAGTCAAAAAATTACCTTATACTCTAGTATTTTATGAATCGACACATCGCATTTTAGAGTCAATGGAAGATCTTTCTTTTTGTTATGGCAATGAATGTGAATTAGTACTAGCTAAAGAATTAACCAAAACTTTTGAGCGTTTTATCTCAGGCACAGCAAAAGAAGTAAATGATTGGCTAAAAGCTGAAGCCGTTCATATAAAAGGGGAATTTGTATTAATTATTCCTCCTCGTTTTATAGAGGAAAATAATGAAAAAGAACGTGTTTTATCAATTTTATTAGAAGAGCTTCCCTTAAAACAAGCAGTCTCTATAGCATGCAAATTAACTCACATCAATAAAAATGAATTATATGATTTGGCTTTAAGCTTAAAAAAATAAAAAAGAATTATTTATAATCAAACCGACATTCCGTAGCACAGTATTTTTTAGATAAAAAGTGAGTAAATTTGAATTTTAAAGCGCAGTTTACATACAAGTAAATGAGCATTTAAAATTCAAATTTACTCACTTTTTAGCAAAAAGACGAAGCTGCGGAATGTCGGTTCAAACTCTTCTCAAAATACTTGTTTTGTTCATTAATTAAATTAAAATAGCAAAAAAATAATAATAAAGGACTATCATGAACTTAAAAATGTTTAGTGAAAACTTAACTAATACAATTAAATATTTTATTCAATCTATCGATGACAAGCAGAATAATCTTGAAGTTCAAGACATTGTCGATACGATGTTTGAATTAAGAAATACTGCAATTGATGAATACGCTCTTGCGGAAAAAACCCATAATACAGCATTACAACTCTATTTAGAAAATTTTTTAATATCACTTAATAGGCTTGAATTAGCTCTAAAAAAGAAAGATAAAAATATTGCTCCTTTAATTCAAGAACTAATAAACTCTACTAAGCCAACCGCAGTATCTACTGAACAATTATCTAAAACAATGTTTACGGTTGGAGCAATTGCCGTAGGCGCCCTAGCAATTGCTTTAGGTTTTGTAGCAGGAGCAGGATTAGGTTTATTATTAGGTTTTTGTTTTTATAGTTTCTTAGCAATAACTGCTCATACAGACGTGTTACTTACATCACTATTAGCCTATGAAATTGCTGCTTATCTTGGCGGTGGAATAGTGGCAGCGGTAACAGGAAAAAAAGTATATGATTACTTCAATACCAAATCAGAATCACTTACTTCTTCATCTTCAAAACTAGATAATCAAGTTCAAAAAATTGGGCTTTTCTTTTCTGCAAATACAGAAAAACTAGTGTCGATGAATGAAGAGAAGAAAACCAATGAACAAAATGAATCAGTGCTAACATCCAGCATGATCTAATGCCGTTTAAGTATAGTGTTGTCCACTAAGTTTTAGACGAAGCGCATTTGAATGAGGTGAAAGAGTGTACATCAGTACATGACTGAAATCGAGTGAAGGTGCAACAAACTATAAAGCCTAGTGGGACATGTTATAAAATCTCAATTAACTCAGATTTAATCACAAAATATACCTGAGATCTTCTTGAAAGAAAAAACAAATAGTAAAAATAATTGACCAATAATTGCCCTTAATGTATAATCAGTCAACTGAGTTTGTTGGAGTAATTATGCCTCTTATTTATAATGCCTTTAATCTTCAGGCATGGAACACCGAAATCAAAACGCTTAACGCTCAAAAACAACATCATCAAGAATTAATCAAAGAACATAATCAATTATTACTTCCTTTACAAAATCAACGACAAGCTCTTCAGCCTCAAATAGCTTCTCTACAATCACAAATTAGTATTTATGAAATTAAAGCCGCACAAGATAATGCATATCATTGGCAACAATCACATCATAATAATCATCATCACCATCATAATCACCACCACCACTCTCATCATCACCACTATCACCATCAGCATAGTCCTGGCATTATTCATACAACTATAGATATTTTTAATGCATTTGAATTAACTCGTTTACGTACTCAATATAATGAACTATTAGCGGAAGCAAGCAGAATCGATGGAAAGATACGACCTCATCTTCATCAAACCCAGGAAAGCTCAAACTTTACAATGCAAGCAAATGCACGCATTAATACATTAAACCATACCATTCAAAAAGGTTCTGACTTTCTAAATAAACTACATACGAATCCACAACCTTTAATTTTAGAACTTAAAAATAAAATAATAGCAGCTTTTCAAACCTATAAGGATAATCATCCTCAGGGATTATCCCCACAGGTGCGCATTTGTTTAATTAAAATCCAAGAGCGTCTTAATTATCTTACCTTGGATCCCCATACGCATTCTTTAAATGATTTTCAAACAAATTATCTCCATATACATACTTTATTAAAAAGCATGCATGATCAAATTATTGCAGAAGGAGAAAATAGAGAATTTTCTGATTTATTAAACTCTTTACTTGAAGAAACACATATTGACACTGATTTACCAGATGATTTACAAACACATAAAAGTTTTAATGAGCATTATCAACATCTGCAACAATTAAATCCTAGTTTATTTATGTTCTCTATAGAGGAATTAACTACTTTTGAACAACAATATTATCAATCGCAATTAAATCAGTTACAAAATCGTGCATTTAAAGAAAATAGTCTACAAAAAAAGATTAATGCGGCCCTTAGGATAATCAGTGAGGAAGTAGAGGCGAAAAAACAAAAACAAGAATTGATTGATTATCATTATTACAATCAAGTACTAAATGATTTGGCTATAATCGCAATAGACCCTAAAGCGAACAGTACAATTCAACATTTAAACACTTTAGCGCAAGTTTCCTCAGGCACTCCTGATCTGGGTAAAAAAATTGCAGGAGCTCTTTTAGCTGTTCTCGGTGTTGTACTTATTGCAACCAGTATCACCTGTTTAGTAGCCACGTTTGGAGCTAGTTCCTTTGCTAGCGCTTTCGGTGTTGCCTTAGGTGTTGGCCTCTTAGAAAGCCAAATTACTCTAGGGATGAGCGGTTCTTTACTAGCCATGGGTGGAATAGGTTTCAGCTTCTGGGGTGGTATGAAATTTAAGGAAGGGCAACGCCAAGGCTTATCTAAAGCCTTAGAAGAGATTAAAGAAGAGGCGCTTCAATCAATACCTTCTTTTTAATAGCAATTTAGTTAATTTTTACATACACTGTCTTTGCTTTTTTCAAATTTAAGGACAGTGTATGAATTATTTAAGGATTATTAGTTTATCATCTTGCTTCTTGTTTTCTAGTTTACAAGCAACCACCTTAGGCCAATTAATGGTTATGGATCCTGTTTTGGGAGGTCGAGCTATTATTTATGAAGAACGTAATGGCTTTGCAATGACCGAAGGAGATATTTTACTAGGAACACTAAATAAACTAAAACGACAAAGTGCGTCTATTACCCCTAAAATAGGAGGCTCGCGTTGGTCACATGGAATTATTGCCTATGAACTACACGAAGACCTTCCCTTTAGAAATAAGCTAGCTATCCTTCAAGCTATTGATCTTTGGCAGCAGCATAGCTATTTAGAGTTCATTGAATTAACTTCAAAAAATCGCAATGAATATCCTGATTACATCTCATTTATCCCTGCTCCAGGAACAACCTGCTCTTCTTATGTAGGTCGTCAAAAAGGCAAACAAGAAATTAATTTAGCGCCTCGTTGTACAACAATGAACACTGTTCATGAAATTGTTCATGCCCTAGGTTTATGGCATGAACAATCGCGAATCGATAGAAACTCTTATGTACGTATTGTTTGGGAAAATGTTGATGAACAGCACAAATATAATTTTGAACAACATTTAACAGATAGCAAAGACTTTAATGGTAATAGGTCGCCCCTAATAAACTTCTTTGGAGTTTATTAGGGGTGCACATTCGCTTTATACTTG
This sequence comes from uncultured Legionella sp., assembly GCA_945952115.1. GTDB lineage: Bacteria > Pseudomonadota > Gammaproteobacteria > Legionellales > Legionellaceae > Legionella. The sequence goes on from CAMFHA010000108.1 coordinate 9,574, forward strand.
A
>CAMFHA010000109.1 GCA_945952115.1 uncultured Legionella sp.
ATAGGATAAACGCTACCACATAATTTTTCTAGATACTTAATGAGGTCTGCTTAGCGCAACAAAAACGTCTGAATCCAAGAAACCAGACGTTAACAACAATAAAACAAAGACATCTTAACAACTCGAGTTTAGCCATTTTTCCCTAATCCGTTCGCCCTGAGGAGCGTGCGTAGCGCGCGTCTCGAAGGGCTACTAAAATCCATTGTCGTTTAAGCCAACGACTGACAAGGCAGACCATTTGTCTAGTCCAATCTAGTGATGTTTTATGGCGACGACCTGCCGTTTCATTCGATCGTTTTAAAGGAGCCAGTACAGTTAGAAATGGCAAAGCCCATGAACGTTTATACCAAGGTAGAGGGACAATCAGCATCATTGATTCCCACTTCAAACCATAACTTGTTACAACATTCGATTGAGTTGATTGAATCGCATCTCGGTAAAGTCCTTTTTTGGCTCGTCGAAATAAAAAATAGTCGTTATGTTTTCTGTACAAGATCCAACCCTTCGAGACGCGTGCTACGCACGCTCCTCAGGGCGAACGGATTAGGGAAAAATGGCTAAACTCGAGTTAACAAGATCGAAAAGGAAATGAAATGTAATCAAAATTTTCAGATCGCTTCCAAGGTAGAGACAAACGAATGTTTTAACCTAGAAAACGCAGTTGAATCGTAGCGATAGTGTTTAATGAGAGAGTTTAAATACACTAAATGACCAAATTAAAACATGCTTTTAATGAAGAGATTGGGAGTTGTTCCTAAGTCCTGTATTTTTCTCTATTCGAGATAGAGTATGACGTGGTAGTAACATCCAATAATGCCCAAGATTTTTCATATGGCCAGCAATTAAAGTTGCTCGCTCACCCCCCCCCCAAAACACATCACCTCTTACTTTACCTTTAATAGCACCACCAGTATCTTGTGCAATCATTAAGCGTTGCATAGGTTTATTTAATTCCGGGTTTTTACTGTCTGGACGAGTTGTACTTAACCATAAAGGAGCCCCCATAGGAATCCACTGACGATCAACAGCTAGAGAATAGCCCGGGGTTAAAGTAACTCCTTGTGAACCTAAAGCACCATCGAGATTTAATTTACGGAAAAATACAAACGATTTATTCTGATTAATTACTGAGTCCATTTGATCTGGATGAGCTTCTAAATAATTTTTAATGCGCTGCATCGATGCATTATCTCGAGTCATGACCCCTTGTTTAATCAATACACCAGCAATGGCAGTATAGGAAGCTCCATTTTGTCCATTATAACCAATAAAAACACGAGAACCGTCTTCTAACTCAATAACGCCTGAGCCTTGAATTTCTAAAAATAGGCGATCAATAGGGCTATGTATCCACAATAAAACTTTAGCTTTATTTTTAATTGCGCCTTTATTAATTTGCTCACGCGTATAATAAGGAACTATTTTATTTCCTGCTAAGCGCCCTACTACTTTTTTATTTTTTAGATGAGGAATAAATAAACCAAGATCCAAAGTTATTAAATCTTTAGGAACTTCATAAATAGGAACACTAAACTCATTTGATTTAGTATAACTGCCTTTGATTGTAGGCATGTAATAACCAGTAAATAAACCATTAGCAGGTTTATCTGCATAAAACTCAACTGGAGCAAACCATTTTTGAAAGAAATTTTTAAGATCAGACGTTTTCGGATTTAACTCTAACGCAGCTTGGCATGCGGGGTGCCAATCTTTGGCTTGTAGATCAATAGTATCAGTGCCGACTATTTGTTCAGGCTCTTGTTTGATAAATGCACGACAGGAGGTTTGAAATGTAATTAAAGATCGGCCTAAGTCAGCTTTATCCCACCCAGGTAATCGATTAAAACCTACTACCCGAAACATGGGTTTAGGAGCATTGAACCACCAGAACGATATACCTACAGTGATCCCTATAACAACTAATAAAGTGTATACTATTTTTGCTTTCATAATGGGTCAAATTTTACACTAGATGAAATAAAATGCAACCATTATTTAATTACTCAATGAAAGATAACGCCAACTACTTATTCCGACCTTAATATAATGTATAGAAGCATTGCAGGTTTTAAGCTTTGTGCTTTGAATTACTCGGAGTTGCATTAAAATTGAATTACTCTCTTCCGTTTCTGATTTTAAAACAGTAAATCGAAAATGATGGGTGGAATAGACTAAATTGTCCTTAACTGTGATTAAACAAGGATATATTCCTAGATCTTCCACAAGATAACGATAAGGGACTTTTTGAGTAGTTAACTGACATCCTTCTTTTTTTATAAGCTCTTTAATTGTGTGGTTTGCCAAATCCTGTAGATACATACATGATTTTAATTGATGTTTAGGTAATTTAATTAACTGATGCGTTATTCGCTCTAATTGATAAACATTTTGATGGTCTATTTCATGTTGAGTCATAGCATGCTGATACAGCATTAAATTGTTCATGCTTGATAATACTAATAAACTTATCAAAACAATAAGACATAAGGTAAAAACAAGAATAAATCCGTTTTGTTTTTTCATGTTCGTTTTAAAACACTAAAATGATGCACGGTTTTATTTTCTAAATCCCAACGAATATCTACTTGCTCTTGGTCAACATGCTTCTCACTTTTTATACTCATAGCCTTAATAAAGGGCGTTAATTCTTCACTATGAATCTGTTGATAATATAAACTTTTTCCTTTTTGATTTTCTTTAATAAACCAACGCTCCTCCAACCATTGCCCAGCATACGTTATCGGTGAATAAGAAAAGTAAATCGGACTGTCTAAATTCAAAACAAAACCTGATGAGTTTTTTTTCATTTGCACGATTTTATGAACCTCGGCTTGTTCACAATCAGCAATTAAAAGAGATTGACCAAGACGTATTGCCGTATCAGTGGAAACTAAAATTTCTTGTTGATTAATAATAGCGAGCAATTGACCAAAATACTCACTCATCCGATTAACTTTTATTTCCTCTTTAGTCAGTCGCAAAGCAAAGTTATTCATTTGTTTATTTAATCTTCTATCAACCCAATCTAATTGATCAATAGGCAAGCATGGAGTAAAACCTGCTCTACGGATGCTATCAGCGAGTAAATCTTGAGCCCATTGCACTTCAAAATGTATTTTTAAAATATGATGAAGCCGTCTATAATGCACTTTACTCCACAAATAAGTTTGAATTAAAACAGCACTCAATAAGCTTGCTAAAAATAAAGAAATTAAAAGCTCACTTAAGCCAAAACCTAATTTCTTCTTCATTGCAAAACCTTAATTTTTTCATAATGGCGAATTAATAAAAGATTTTGCTTCTTTTCATGCAATGCTAATTTAAGATAAGTATTATCTTGAGTTATTTCTAATTCATAACAAGAATCTATAGGACTTGTGACTTTTTCACCTAAAAGTAATAAATCATCTATTGTATCTAAAACAGCAGAGGCTTGGACTCTTAAAAAAGTATGATTAAAAAATAAAAAACTTGTTCTATACAGTTCTAATACAAAGAAAAGTACCGAGGTGGTTAAGGTTAATGAAAGTATAACCTCAAGAAGAGAAAATCCTTTTTGTGTATTCATTTTTTCCATAAGCGCAGTTGGGCAAAGCAAAGATATAATGCTTATCCTTAAAAAACAAGCCCTAATATTGTCTTAATATTTCTCAAGTATAATTGTAATTATTTTTGAACAAAAAAGATGAAATACACAGTTATTCTCGGAGCAGGCCCCGGAGGGTTGTTTCTTGCCCATCAATTATATCAAAAACAAATTAATAATATCCTACTTATTGATCCTCGAGCGGGCGAATATGTACGTCCTGGCCATGTGCATGGCGAAGATTTTGACAAATTAATAGCTATTTTAGGAACAGAAGAATTTTCTAAAAAATTTGGTCATATCAAAGAGTTTGAGAGAATTTTATTTGAAAAAATTACTAGCTTAGGAATTGAAATTCAAAACAAACGATTTGTACGTTTTAATGAGTTTGGTGATAAAAAAAGTATTATTATATCCGATTCTAATGCAATAGAAGAAGTTATAGAATGTGATTATATTTTTGATTGCACAGGTTCTTACCGAGTTCTTTTAAATGAAATTAACCATTTAATATCTCCCCCTCCGTTTACTATAAAAGCAATTAAAGAAAATATTCCTATAAAGCACCATTTTCTAGCTTATGTTCGAATGGAAAAAGAAGATTACAAGAAAATTCCTCATTTAAAGAAACAAATGTCTCCATCTTTTTTTACTCCGAGAGAACATATTACTGCCATAAAAAGAATGCGCTCTTTTGGATGGACTCATTTTAATTTACCTCAATTACTTGCTGTCAATTTTGGGAAAAACAAAATATGCATGTATGTAGAGTGCCCTGATGATTTATCTTTTGCTAACAATGAAAAATGGTTAAAAATAATTCTAAGTATACTCACTAAAGCGAATACAATTAATTATGATTATTTGCCAGAATCAAAAAAACATGAAGACAAACCTCGATTAAAGCCTTATATTGTTGATCCTTACGAGACAAAAGAAACACTATATACTAGTAACAGCTACCCTACTGTAATTCCTCATGGCGATTCAAAAATACAAAGTCATCCTATGCTAGCTAACGGTATATGCAATAGCATGGATCGTATTGATAAATTTGTTGAGCACCTTGATGTATTAGATGGTTCTATAGTCCATTTTAATGATTCAGAATATGATTTGGCCATTCAAGAATTGATAAACAAGCATAAACAAAAGATTTACGCGTTGTATAAAGAAAAAGAAGAATCCTCTTACCAAATGCTCTTATTAGCTGAAACAAACTGTACTGAAGTGTTAAAAGAGACTAAAAAAAGAGAGCAAAAAAAATATTTAGAGCAGCTATTACAAGAAATCAAAGCGCGGATTGCTTACCATAAAGCATTAATACTAAGAGATAGTCTCTTGATTGATAGTACAACAAATAATCTTGAATCTTCTCAATATCCTCTTCATCATATAATTAGTGTATTTTCAGAATTAACTGAGTTATTAATATATGCTTATGATAATATTCCTTCTAATTTTCTTTTAGAAAAAGAAACTGCTCTAAAGATGATGGAACAAAATGCTGCTGATTTAAAACAAAGTGGCGAATGGTGTATTAAAAAACAAGAACACGTCAATGCTTTAAAAGCCTATAAATCAGCCCTTAAAATTTATCTTCATTCATCGATGACTTCATCAACAAAAGAAGCAACTACTAGTCTTCAATGGCATATAATGCACATTTATTGCAAACTGGATCGTTTAACGCAGGCTATCTCGCTGGGAATTACTGTTTTAAAAGATACACCAAAAACTCCTGATTTTGCAGAAATCCGTAGGAAATTTCTCTTTAATGTATTAAAGTCTTTACAAATTACTATACAGACTCAACCAACAAAAAATGCTCAAACAGTTAATCAAAAAAAACTAAAAGCGAGAATGCTTCTAGATGAACACCCTAATCTATTACAAACTGCTAGTTACATTGATTTTTGTTCTTTTTTTGACAAACCATTAGACCTAGAAAGCATAATCCCAGATGACTCTATATCGGTTCAAACCATTAACAATCCTCATGGCTTTTTATCTACTTCGCCTCAAATAAGCCTTGATTATCAAATTGAATTAATACCTGCAAATAAAATATCTGTTATAAGTTAATTCCAAGAGATTGGGTGTTTTTCGTAAGTCCTGAGATAAAAAGATGACAGCCTTAGAATGGTTAGGTAAGATGTAAAATATCTAATTGATGTTGTTTCTTAATAATTTAATTAAGAGGCGGGGTAAAAAGCCCCAAGGATTTATAATGACTGATTTTCAAAGTTTACCTCATCCTGGCATACGTTCTTTGGTACCTTATAAACCAGGAAAATCGATTGATGAATTAACAAAAGAGAAAGGGCTCCATAATATTTTAAAAATGGCCAGCAATGAAAATCCACTAGGCTGTAGTCCTTTGGCTTTGAATGCAATAAGAGCAAGTTCCTCTACTCTAGTATCTAACTACCCCTCCCCGCTAAATCATCCACTCATGGATAAATTATCTCAATCTTTAAATATAAGCCCTGAGCAATTAATTTTAAGCAATGGCTCCGATTATCTTTTTGGTTTGTTGATCCAATGTTTTGCTCTTCATCTAGATAAACATCTCTTAACTCATGATTATGCTTTTAGCACTTATGCTATTCAAGCTCATTCTTTACACGTTCCTGTGAACACAGTAAGTATTCATGAGAACTGGGAAGTGGATATTGAAAAAATTATTAAATCCTGCACGAAGCAAACTGCATTAATTTGCATTGCCAATCCTAATAACCCTACAGGTCTACCCATTAGCTCACAAAAAATAAAAATGATTTTAGATAATATTCCTTCATCAACTTTACTTGTTCTTGATGAAGCCTATTATGAGTATACTATTGAAAAACCTGAGGAAAACAGTATAGATTGGTTAGAAAATTATCCTAATTTAGTCATTACAAGAACCTTTTCTAAAATCTATGGAATGGCAGGTTTACGTTTAGGTTATGCTATTGCTCATCCTGATATTATCAGTATTTTAAGACGAGTCCAATTGCCTTTTACTGTCAATCAGATTGCACTCAATGCAGCTTATGCCGCTTTAGATGATAAGGAATTTGTTGCATACAGCCTAAAAATAAATCAAGAAGGAATGGTACAATGCAAAAAAGCCTTTGAATCATTAAAGATTAGCTACCTTCCTTCATTAGGAAACTTCCTTTGCTTTAATATTAATGAAGATGGAATTAAGCTTTATAACTATCTTTTAGAGCACGGTATTATTATTCGCCCTCTTCATGCTTATAATATGCCCAATTATTTAAGAGTAACTATTGGAACATGCGAGCAAAACCAACGTTTTTTTGATGAACTTGCTCAATATAAAAATTTAACCTAGAAAACACAGTTGAATCGTAGTGAGAGTGGTTAATGTGTCGATTATTCAAGAGATTTTGATAATTTTTTTCTGAAGGCGTATCATCCATACGGTGAAGTAAAAAATCATCAAAATCTCTTGAATAATCAGTGCAGTAGACGCTCATAGTAGATTCAACTGCGTTTTCTAGGTTTAAAATAAGGAAAAAAATGGCTAGTGACTTAAGCAGTAAACATTGTGAATCCTGTGAAGGAATAGGCTCAACCCTTAATGAAGAACAAATAAAAAATTTAATGCCACAATTAAGTTCAAAATGGGAGGTAAGCAAGGAGCATTCCAGCATTAAGCGCAAACTTACATTTAATAATTTTTATGAAACAATGGCTTTTGTTAATGCTTTAGCATGGATTGCTAATATTGAAAATCATCACCCTGATCTAGAAATTGGCTATAATTATTGTCATATTACGTTTATGACACATGCTCTCAAAGGGTTAACTCATAATGATTTTATTTGTGCTGCAAAATTAGATAAATTACTTATTGACTAATAAAAGGAACAGAATGAATAAGGATATGCTCATTAAAAGCGTTGCGTTGGCTTTTTTAACCTTGGCCTCTCACACAGTCTTAGCAGATGAGCCTCAGCCAGAAAAATGCTACGGAATTGTGAAGGCGGGGATGAATGATTGTGCAACAGCGACTGCTTCATGTGCAAGCTCTGCAACAAAAGATAAACAAAAAGATGCATTTATCTTTTTACCTAAAGGGGTATGTGAAAAAATTGTTGGAGGAAGTTTGGAACCTTTGAAATAAGGGTTTCTTCAAGTTAATAAGGACAAAAATAAATAACAAGGAGTAGTTACAATGATAAAAACCATCAGTTGTTATGCTATAGCGACTTTATTTGGCTTGCTTGGCTCTTTATCTTTATATGCTGCAGACAAATTTACCTTGGATAATCAGCATAGCTACGTACTTTGGGAAATTGAACATTTGGGTTTTTCCAAACAAGTAGGAAAATGGTATGTTGATGGCTATCTTTTATTAGATAAAGATCATCCTGACCAAAGTAAAGTAGAAGCAACTGTTAAAGTTGACAACCTTATCACAGGGTTACCTGAACTTGATAAGCATTTAACCGGTAAAGAGTTTTTTGATACAGCACGCTTTCCTACTGCTACGTTTGTCAGTGATAAAATTGATGTTATTAACGATACATCAGCAAAAGTTGCTGGAATGTTAACCTTGCATGGCATCACAAAGCCAGTTACTTTGCAAGTTACTCTTAATAAAACCGGTCAAAATATTATCACTAACAAAATGAGTGTTGGATTTTCTGCAACAACTACCATAAAACGTTCTGATTTTGGCATAAATACTTTACTCCCTATGATAGGTGATGAAGTACAAATCATTATTGGTGCAGAAGCATTCAAAAACTAATTATGCAGGTTAACCTATGAAATTAAAAAATAATGAAACACATTTTGGGCTGATTGCTATTCTTTTTCACTGGCTAATGGCTCTATTAATTATTGGTCTACTTGGCGTAGGCCTCTACATGGTTAACTTACCTATTGGCTTAGAAAAATTAAAACTATATGGCTTTCATAAAGAGTTTGGTATCTTAGTTTTAAGCTTAGCTATTTTGAGGATTATTTGGCGTTTGAGTAATAAAACACCCATTTTGAATATACCTAAACTAGAGCGTATTGCTGCACGCCTTGCTCATTTAGGCTTGTATTTTTTTATGCTAGCGATGCCAATCACAGGTTGGTTTATGAGTTCTGCAGCTGGTTTACCTCCTTCTTTTTTTGGCTTATTTACTTTACCTAGTCTAGTAGCCCCTAATGATGAACTAATGAAGCTATTTGCTTTTGCTCATCAATGGTTAGCTTATGGTTTAATTGCTCTAATAGTAGTTCATACTTTAGCTGCATTAAAACATCATTTTATCGATAAAGATGATATCTTAAAGAGGATGATTTCATGAAATTAACTCATTTAACTTATTTATGTTTTGCTTTACTAGCAACAAAACTTTTCGCTACACCAACTCACTGGGAGATGATTCCTAATGAGAGTCAGTTAAGTTTTACTGCTACACAAAACGGTTCACCAGTTAAAGGAGAATTTAAACAATTTACAGCCAATCTTCAGGTTGATGTAAATGATTTAAAAAACAGTAGTATTGATATAATCATTGATATTAATTCACTCACTACTTCCTATAACGAAGTACAAACTACTTTACTGACTCCTGATTGGTTCAATGTAAAAATGTTTCCTAAAGCTGAATTTAAATCGACTGATTTTATTAAAACAGGAGAAAATGCATATCAAGCCAAAGGAACTTTAACTATTCGTGACAAATCTGTACCTGTCATTTTGAACTTTACCTCCTCTTTTCCCAGTGAGAATAAGGGAATAGTACAAGGAAGCACGAGCTTTAAACGCAACGCTTTTGGTATTGGACAAGGTGAATGGGCGAGTACAGATCAAATTAAAGATGAAGTAACAGTTAATTTTAAAGTTAGCGCAATGAAAAAATAAGGCTTTTAGAGTAACGACTTCCACGTCATCTCAACAGGTAACCGTTCGAGGCACTGCCATTAAGTTAAGGAATTTTTATAGCCGTTCGCGCTGAGGAGTGTGCG
>CAMFHA010000110.1 GCA_945952115.1 uncultured Legionella sp.
GATTATGCTTCGAGACGGCGCTAACGCGCCTCCTCAGCATGAACGGACTTTATAGGCAACAAAAACTTAAGGCTAATTGGAAGTCCGCAGCTTCGTCTTTTTTGCTAAAAAATACTGTGCTGCGGAATACATGTCGGTTATTACAATGGCTCTGTCTATAAATGACATCCCACTCCATCATAACCAATTACCTGACAATCTTTAAAATTAGATTGATCCAGTTTATATTTCACAACTCCATATTGGGCATAAATAACACCTTGCTCATCTTGTATAACATGTGGATGTTGGTAATCTTTTTTAAACACACAAGCATCCTCTACTTTAGTCCATAAGAAAGAGCTCAAAAAGGCTTGTGGTATAACAGATTTTATAGTCCTCATTCCACATTCTTTAGGAGCAAAGCTATTTAATTGAGGAGCAGTAAATAAAACATCATAATTTTCTAAAGTTGCTTTAACTGCATTTTCCGCATCTAAAATTCCATGACCACAAGGTTTTTTACCTATACAGGATTTATTAGAGTCGTTACTATAACCAAAATCATGAGTAGTTGTATAAAGAATTTGCTCTACTTTTTCAGCGGTTAATCCTTTAGTTTTTGTAGAAAAAATTAGGCCAGCAACACCAGCAACGTGCGGAGTAGCCATACTCGTTCCTTGGTAAAAATCAAAACCTGAATTATTATATCCACCACCTGGGTTTACAGTAGATAAAATGCCTCCGGCAGCTCCATAACGCTTATCTCCACCTGGAGCAGCAAAACTTACACTAGGGCCATAGTTAGAAAAATAAGAACGTAAACCTTCTGGACCAGTAGATGCTACCTTTATTGTACCATTACATACTGCAGGGGCATTTAAATGTTCCCAAACATTATCATTTCCTGCAGCAGCCGCCAGAATAGCTCCTTTCTTGCGCGCATAAAATATAGCTTCTTGTAAGGCTTCATCACAATAATCGATTTCTCGACCAGGCTCTAAGTCTACTCCAAAACTCATATTCAATACTTTTGCTGGGTGAATATTATCGGGAACACCAGGAACTGAAGCACCTACAGCCCAATAAATACCATTAATAACTGAACTTTCATAAAACATCCCATTTTTTTCTGGAATTTTGACAGTTAAAATTTTTAAATCCTCTCCCGTCCCAAGCATTACATCACCATAACCAGCAATCGTGCCAGCAACATGGGTTCCATGATAAGATTCTGTTTCATCAGTTAAATCATTGTTATTAGCAGCAAAATTCCACCCCCAAACAGTTCCTTTTTTATCTTTGACTAGGTTATTAATTAAACTATCATTTAAAGCAATCCCTGTATCTAAAACAGCAATAACAACTGGTTTATTTGCTTTTCCAGTAGTGTACGCCCAAGCCCCATCTTTTAAACCAGGCTTGGATTCAAGCATCATGCCAGCCGGACGAGCAAACTCATCCCATTGAGTATCATGTGATAATAAATTATTTAATTCAGGATTTACTTTCGGTTCAGGAATGGGTTTAAAATGTCCAACTCTATCTTTAACTGCATAATAGACATTAGGATCTTGATTCAATTGTTCTAAAACATTATTCAAAATTTTTTCTTCTCTTTGTAAAGTAGATTTAGGTGCCATTAAAACTAACGAATAGGCACCATTAGCCATCGGAGTTAATGAAACTACTGACAAATGAGTAGATTGAGCTATTTTTGCTTTTAAAGAACTATTTTTTAATGCGGGTTTTTTATACTTTATAATTACTCTTAGTGAATCACTGTTTACATCAGCAAATACTCCTTGTGTTATTGAACAAAGCCCTAAAGCAAGAACCAATAATTTACAACGCATACTCTATCTCCCTATCTCATCCGTAAAGCACCATCCAAACGAATTACCTCGCCATTTAACATGGTATTTTCTATCAACTGACCTACCAATAAAGCAAACTCCGCAGGTTTTCCTAAACGTTTAGGAAATACCATTTCCTTTGCTAAGTTTTCTTGTACTTCTTGAGACATATTAAGCAGAAGTGGTGTTGCAATCAATCCTGGAGCAATAGTATTAACTCGAATAGCAAATTGAGCTAATTCACGCGCTGCAGGCAAGGTCATAGAAACAATCCCACCCTTTGATGCACTATAAGCTGTTTGTCCAATTTGTCCTTCAAAAGCAGCAATTGATGCTGTATTAATAATCACGCCTCTTTCCTGACTTTGAGTTTCTAACTCTAATGTCGACATTGCATGAGCTACAATACGCATCACATTAAATGTACCAATGAGGTTAATATCAATAACTTGTTTAAATGCGGCTAAAGGCATCGGCCCTTCTTTACCCACAATACGTTTTGCAGGAGCAATACCCGCACAATTAATACAAACACGAGGAACACCTATTTTCTCTTTAGTGCGCTTCATTGCTGCTATTATTGAGCTTTCATCACTCACATCACAGGTTAGATAGAGATCTACCTCAGCATCATTTTGTTCTTGTTTATCCCATACTACACAACGCATGCCTCGCTGCTTCAAATAGTTCACACACGCCTTGCCCATACCGGAAGCACCTCCAGTAATCAATGCAATGTTATTATCAAAATTCATTTAAACTCCTTGTTATGTACCCATTCTACCTGAAGATCAACTTTTTAAAAATTCCTTGCTTAAAGCTTTAAAATTAGGTGCATCAGACTGTCTAAACCATTCAAAAAAAATCATCTCACTAGTAACTAAATGAATACCAGCCTGTTTCATTCGTTTTAAACCATATTTATGATCTAATTCTGAACGACTTCCTACTGCATCAACTACAACAAATACCTCATATCCTGCTGTTTGTAATTCTAAAGCCGTTTGTAAAACACAGACATGAGTTTCTATCCCCAAAAGTATTAATTGATTTTTTTTGTGATTGGTCAAACAATGAATAAAGCCAGGAGCCTGCATACAAGAGAAATGCTCTTTTTCAATAAACTCACTGGTAGGTATGTGAAGTTTGAGTTCTTCAATGGTAGAACCGAGTCCTTTAGGATATTGTTCACTTGCTAAAACTGGAACGTTCATTTTTATAGCAAGTCTTAAAAGCCATAGAGCTCGTTTTATACAATGTTCTTTATTAAAAATAAAGGGAACTAATTTTTCTTGAACATCAATCAATAATAAAATGGAATCATTTTTATTTAGCAACATCCGTGTTTCTCCTAGTTTTAAAGCTTCATAAAGTCGAATTATAAAGCTGCAATATCAATTGTTTTAACTTTAATGTCCATTTGCTTGTTTCCTCTTTGAATTGAAAGAGTAATTTGCTCTCCCACTTTAATTTCTGAAAGCATATGGTATAGATTATCATAATTGGCTACAGGATGAGCATTAATTGCGACAATAACATCACCAATTACAATGCGCCCCCAAGAATCTCTATAAGTGCCACGTAATTTTGCATGCTTTGCAGGCGTATTAGGTAATACATCGGCTATAAGAACACCTTTGTTTATTCCTAGTCTTTTTGCAATATTAGGTTCAACACGTTGAATACCAATGCCTGATAAGATAACTCGTCCATGACTGATAATTTGAGTAGCTATTCGTTGAATATCATCAGCAGGCACAGCAAAACCGACTCCAGCAGAAGAACCAGAAGGAGAAAAAATCATCGTATTTAGACCAATTAATTGACCCGCACTATTTAACAAAGGCCCCCCAGAATTACCTGGGTTAATTGGTGTATCGGTTTGAATCATATTATGAATAGTAACACCACCTATTCCAGGAACTTGACGTCCTAAAGCTGAAATTACACCTTTAGATAAACTATGATCTAAACCAAAAGGATTGCCTATTGCTATTGCTTTTTGTCCAACAATTAAATCATTTAAATGCACTACCTCAAAAGGTTGAAAAGATTTTAAATATTTTAGAGCCTGAGGAGATTTAATTTCTAAAACAGCAATGTCTTTACGCGGTTCTGTGCCTATTACTTTCGCAGGGACTGTCATGTTGCCCAACGTAATTGCTAAATCATCTGCGCCATTGATGACATGGAAATTGGTAACCACATGGCCTTTATTATCCCAAAGAATTCCTGAACCAGCTCCAGCAGGTACATGCGCTTTTTGTAGAGATCGATTAGTAACCGTTGCAAGACGATGAACATACACTACTTTAGATGAAGTTTTTTGAAACACTTCAATAGTATTTCGTTCGTCAGGTAAAAGCGTATCTAAATTCAAGCTAAAACTAGGTTTTACAATAGAAAAAATGAAAAGAAAAAATATTAGCGATAAATTGTATGGTTTTAACATTTACTTTTACTCCATTTTTCATCTGAGACGAAATATTGTGATTTAATAAAAAAATTCAAGATTTTAGATTTCCTTATTACATCGATTTTAATAAGGAAGAATCAGTTATTTTTTAAGGGGAAGCCAGATTTGTTCATATAAAGCATAAATTGTAATATATATTTCCTCTGGTGTCACTAATTAACTTATGAGAATATTTTTTATACATTTGTAAATCGTAGGGCTTGGATATGCTCATTTTCGAGTATTTCATCAGTTTTTTCTGGACTACTATCAGTATTCTTATCTTTATTATATTCCAGATCATCTTCATTAAGTTCTTTTTCCATTTGCTCTACATCAAAACGCGCAAACTGTTCTATTTGTGCTTGAGCTAAAGAAATACCTGAGGAAATATTAAAATATTGAAGAAAAAAATGAATAGGTGCCATAATAATTGATTTAAACATGGTAGTACCTGCATTAATGCTCTGAATAGCAACATGTTCTGCATTTTCTATATGGCGAAGATAAATTTTTTCTAATAAACTCGCATGTTGTTTATAAACAGTATCTAAATGAGAATTACGTTTTTGCTCTTGCATTAATAAAGAATCTTGTAAATCTTTATGTGTATCCCACAAACTAGTTCGGCGTTGTTGAAAAGTAGCTAATTCCTTATCATAAAATCTTATCTCTTTATCAATTTCTAATTTGATACGATCACAAGCCTCTTTGCGATCTTTAGACATTTTTCCATCAACAATAGCCTCTGATTCTTTCAACATTAATTGGCTATAACGTTCTATTAAACTAGTTTTTTTATGAAAAATTTCTTCAATTTTATTATCTAAATAAATAATGGCCTCCTTATTAGAGCCCAGTATCTTATAATGAGAATCAAAGCGTTTGCTATTTTGCATTTCTTGTCGCATTTTTTCCAATTCACTAGTCTCTTGAGTAATAGCTCGTCTTTGCGCTTCATCATTTAATAATTTATCTTTACTTAAAATAATTTGACGAACAAACGCAGCAATCGCTACAACACCACCGAAAGAAGCTGCACAAATTAACGCTACAATTATTGGCTCCATTGCTGCACTCCTAGACTACATATGAAATTAATTGTGTATGAATTTGAACTGAAAAATAATGCCTGAAATCATAAATAGAAGACAAATTAGGCAATTGATTAGTTTTAACACCAATGCGGCTCATCGCTGTTGCAAAAAGAGGCTTATAATAAGTCTGTAAAAACAATTTTAATTCTTTTAAATTACTAAAATTTTTTAATAAAAGAGTGGCATTTTCAGTCAAATTACTCAAAGAGACTTTGTCCATTAAATAAGCTAGCTCTGGATTTTCTTTTTTCTTCATTTTACGCCACCAATTTAATAAAGAGATACGAGGACGTAATTGCACTATTTGCTTTGCTTCAGCCGTAGAAGGCTCTAATAAAATTAGGTGAGAATGAAATTCTAATTTAAAGCAGCAAAAAAAATCAAAAAAACTTTTTTCAATACTATTGCGCGCTTCTTTACCAAGCCAACGACAAATTTCATGACGAAACATTTGTATATAATGATGCTGAATCTCATCAATTGTTTCATTTTCATCGGAATATTTTTTAATAAGATAGGCGGTACAATCTGTTTCTAATAATTTAAAACAAGGTGAATTATTCTTCCCTAACTGAGAAATTAAAAAAGCCTCAAAAACCACGGTTGGTCGTACTATTACTATTTCAAATAGTCCATTAGCCTTTTGAGAAAATTCATTTGGGAAAAAACATGCTTTTGTCTTAGCAAGAAAAGGATTTTCACTTGCTACTATAAGGCCCTTGTCTTTTCTAACCTTTCTTTCTTCATTGAATTTATGAAGCAGCCGATTATCCATGTTGACTATTCCTTTAATCCTGAGGCCATTTGTTCAGTCTAATGGGACAATTACATTCTTGCAATCAAAACTAGATTAATTGAACTATGATTATTATAAGACAGAGTAAAAATTCTAGAAATTACATGATAGCAAATAATCTTCAGTTAAATCATATTACTGAATATTTTCGCCAATATTTCAATCATGGCTCAGTTATTGATCTAGAAATGCGTTTAACTGATTTAGGATTTGAATCTCTTGATTATATAGCATTAGGTACTTATATCTTTAAAACATTAAATCAATGGATTGATGTTACTAAAATTAATAATGAAACAAGAATTGCTGATCTTCCTTTTTGTTTAATAAGTATCCCACAAGAAAAAAATGCACATCACCATGTGAAGTTAGATAAAATACGTCAACATGCTTATACCTATGAACTAAATAATAAATATACTCCTATTTCTGCTTATAAAATTCATTATTTAGCGTTAAAACCCGGTATAAATTTGTCTTTACTAGAACATGCAATTAGAGAAACTTTAGATAATCATTACCTCTTAAATTCTAAATTAGTTAAAGGATTAGATGGCTATTATTTTGAACCGTCTTCAAAACAAGTAACCATTTATTTTAAAAGCTCCTTTTTTTTCCCAAAGCGAGATCTTACTAAATTAATAACTACAGTATATTCTGATAGATTAGCTAGTATTTATTTAAACAAAAAAGGAAAAAATTTTTATTTAATTATTGCTTATCATCATATCATTATTGACGGTTGGTCAAAAGCTCTTATTCAAGAGGAAATTTTTCGTAGGTATGCAAACCAATATATAAAACCACTAAAAAATAAATTACAAGAAAAAAGAGCCCTAAATAATATTTATAATGCCTCGTTAAACGAATCAGTTAATTTGGAAGCGCTAAAAAAAATTTTAAATTCAACTAAAAATCCACAAGAGTATTTTGAATTAACTTATTTATTTAGTAATGCACTGGAATATAGTGCAAGCAATATTATATTAACAGAGCATCAACTTAACAAATATGCCAAAGCACATACTATTCAAAAATGCCCTTATAGTACTCTTATCGTATTTTTAGTTTATGAGATGTTAAGAAAAATCAGCGGTTCTGATAAATTGGCGCTTTATATCAGTTTATCTAATCGTTTTTTACCTATTCCCGAAATTTGTGATCTAATAACCGATATATCACAGGGCCTTCCTCTTCTATTAAATAAAGAACGGATTAATTCTTCTGAGTTAGCTCAGCAAATTACTGAAACTCTAAAAATATATTTTAAAAATATGAGTTATGCAGCGATAAATCAAATTCTGCTAGATAATGACACTTTTCTTAATAGATATATTTCACCTTTTCATCAACCTTACTTTCTAATGCTGACTTATGTTAATGATATAAGTAAAGGGCTATATGGAACAAAATCCATTCTCAATAATTACATTCAATGGTCTAACTCTAAAACACTTTTATACCCCTATGGAAAATATATCTTTTTTCATATAGAGCACATAAAGAATAATTTAGTCATTAATATTCACAGCAGCGCTTCAAAAGGAGTACATGCTAAGTTTTTAAAATATATTTCTTCTAATTTTATTTAATTAAATTAAAAAATGATTATAATATATACAAAGATAAAATGTTAACATTTTATCTTTAGAGGAACCCGACGTTTCGGAACGTCGAAATCTGAAATGTCAACATACCCTAGATAAGAGTTTAGTTATGTTTTTTACGCAGGCTCAACGCACTACTATACGTACAGGTTCTCAATGTGCCGGAGTTATGGGATTCTCTATTGGCGCATTTGTATGGCAAGAACTTGCTCATAAAAACTCTCAAAACCAAAGAAAAAATCTACCGGTTAAGACTTTTCCTATTGATAAAAATCAATATCAAACCTTTACAAAAAAAGCTGGCGTAGAATTAAGCAATTATTTAATTTTAACTTTGGGAGGCGCAGCAGTTAGTCAAGCAAGTTTTATTACAGTTTTTTTATTTCTTAATATACATACAAGTTATCCCAAAGCAACTAAAGCAACTGTTGCACTACTTGCTGCTAGTATTTTTATAACAAAACAAATAATTGATAAAAAAGATACAAAGGAACCTACTACAACAATTGAGCCTTCTCCTTGAATAATAAACTAGAAGAATATTTTAGCTCGCCCTTATTAAAGTGGTTTGCTCAATATGGCCGTAAAAATCTCCCCTGGCAATCACCCAAGGATCCCTATCGAATATGGATTTCTGAAATTATGTTACAGCAAACACAAGTAACCACTGTAATTCCCTATTTTAATCGATTCATAGAACAATTTCCTACTATTCATCATTTAGCAGAAGCAAATGATGATAAAGTGCTTGCTTTATGGTCAGGGCTTGGCTATTACAGTCGGGCACGAAATCTTCATAAAACAGCACAATTAATTACCCAAAATTATTTAGGCCTAATGCCGCAAACTTTAGAACAATTAACTGAGCTTCCTGGCATAGGACAATCTACTGCAGCAGCTATCTTAGCTCAAGCCTATAACTTACCAACAGCAATACTTGATGGTAATGTCAAGCGTGTATTAACTCGTTTTTTTCGTATTGCAGGCTGGCCTGAGCAGGCTTCCATAAAAAAGAAACTATGGAGCTTAGCAGAAGAATGTATGCCTAAACAGCATTGTGCAGATTATACCCAAGCAATTATGGATTTGGGTGCCACTTGTTGCACTTTGAAAAAGCCTCAATGTACTCTTTGTCCTCTCCAAACTCATTGCTTGGCAAAAAAACATAATGAACAACATCTTTATCCAACGAAAAAACTCAAAAAACCACTCCCTATTCAGCATCAACAATTTTTAATTTTGTGCAATAAACACGATAGGATTTATCTAGAAAAAAGACCACCGATTGGTTTATGGGGCGGATTATGGTGTCTCCCCAATATTGATAAAAATATTTGTCCGTTAACTTATATAGAAAAACACTATCAACTTGAAAGTAATGAAAAAAAATATCTTACTTCTCTAACTCACCGTTTTAGCCATTTTCAATTGGAAATTGATGCAATCCTCATTGAAGTCAAAGAATCATCAAAGCAAAACATTGCTGAAGCAAAAGGACAATGGTTTAGCCAAGAAGAGCTTAGCGAAATTGGTCTGGCTAAACCAACAACTCATATTTTGAAACAATTATTTCTCTATACCCATTCTACCTGAAGATGCAATATTTTATGCGCTTTGATTTGTTCGCTCGTGAAACTTTAAAAGATAAGTGACAGCAGAGTAAACGCATCTAAACGTACATTATAAATTCAAAACGCCTACGTTCCGCGCTTTATGCTTCCAATTAGCCTTAAGTTTTAGTTGACTATAAAGTCCGTTCATGCTGAGGAG
>CAMFHA010000111.1 GCA_945952115.1 uncultured Legionella sp.
GCCTCCTCAGCCCGAACGGTTACGATGTGAAATTCCTTAACTTAATGGCAGTGACCATACGGTGAAGTAAAAAATCATCAAAATCTCTTGAACAATCAGTGCAGTAGACACTCATAGTAGATTCAACTGCGTTTTCTAGGTTCAAATCTAGATTAATAAAAAAGGCGTGCATAGCACGCCTTTTGAATACTGGTGATTAAAAATTTATTTTATTCACTTTCTTTATTTGCCATTTTTTCTTTCAATAAATCTCCAAGCGTGGTAGTAGCAGTACTTTCCGTTCTTGAGTATTTTTTGATGGCTTCTGCTTCATCATGAGCATCTTTTGCTTTAACAGATAGCGTAATAGAGCGATTTTTACGATCTACGTTAGTGATTTTAGCTTCAATTTCGTCACCTTCTTTAACGACAGTTGTTGCATCATCTACACGCTCATCAGAAAGCTCACTTGCGCGAATAGTTCCAGTGATATCATCAGCTAAAGCAACAGTTACTGATTTTGCATCAACAGCTACTACTTTACCTTTAACAATAGCGCCTTTAGTAAATTCATCAGTAAACGAAGCAAAATTATCACCTTCTAATTGCTTAATTCCTAAAGAAATACGCTCACGCTCTGGATCAATTGCTAAAATTACAGCTTCTAATTCTTGACCTTTCTTGAATTGCTTAACCGCTTCTTCACCTGCTACAGTCCAGGAAATATCAGATAAGTGCACTAAACCATCAATATCTCCATCGAGACCAATGAAGATTCCGAAATCAGTAATAGAACGGATTTTACCAGAAACTTTTTGACCTTTATTATGAGAAGCAGCGAATTGTTGCCAAGGATTACCTACACATTGCTTCATACCTAGAGAAATACGACGTCTGTCTTCATCAATTTCAAGAACCATTACATCAACTAGATCGCCCATTGTAACTACTTTGCTTGGGTGAACATTTTTGTTAGTCCAATCCATTTCAGACATATGAACTAAACCTTCTACGCCCTCTTCGATTTCAACGAAACAACCATAATCAGTAATATTAGTCACTTTACCTTGAAGACGTTTGCTTACTGGATAACGCTCAACTAAATCAACCCAAGGATCATTTCCTAATTGCTTCATACCTAAAGAAACACGGTTTCTTTCACTATCAAAGCTTAATACTTTAACTTTTACATCTTGACCAACTGATAATAATTCACTTGGATGTTTAACGCGTTTCCAAGAAATATCAGTAATGTGTAATAAACCATCGATACCACCAAGATCAATAAATGCACCATAATCAGTAAGGTTTTTAACGATACCATGCAATTCTTGACCATCATGTAAGGACTCAAGTAAAGCTTGACGATCAGCGCTGCTTTCTTCTTCAACAACAGCACGACGAGAAACAACAATATTGTTGCGCTTGAGATCCATTTTAATTACTTTGAATTCTAGTTCTTTACCTTCAAGATAAGAAGGATCACGTACTGGTCGCACGTCAACTAATGAACCAGGTAAAAATGCACGAATAGTGCCGATTTCAACTGTAAAGCCACCTTTAACTTTACCGGATATAAGACCAGTAACCGTTTCGTTATTTTCATGTGACTTAGATAATTTACGCCAAGCTTCTTGACGTTTTGCTTTTTCTCTTGAAAGTAGCGTTTCGCCGTGACCATCTTCGACTGAGTCTAGAGCCACTTCGACAGTATCGCCTAGGCTAACTTCCAATGCGCCATCTTTATCATAAAACTCTTCTACAGCCACAATACCTTCTGATTTTAAGCCAGCATTTAGTGTGACGTAGTCATCATCAATACCAATAACTTTAGCATTAATAATGGCACCTGGATAAAATTGAGCGCCGACAATACTTTGCTCAAATAATTCTTTGAAACTTTCAGACATGTTATTAAACTCTTTAGTGAATTAATGAAAGAATGAGTTCCACTCATCTTTCCCCTAGTAAATCAACCTATCCATTATGCAAGCGGTCATCAATTAAGTGTAATACATTGTTGAACACTTGTACAATAGTTAAGCTGGTTGTATCAATCTTTATTGCATCATCTGCAGGTCTTAATGGCGCATGTGTACGAGCAGTATCCCTTGTATCACGTTTAACCAAATCTTCTACAACCTGCGCGAGGCTAACATTAATTTGCTTTTCTTTCAACTGTAAATAACGTCTTTTTGCTCTTTCTTGCTCATCAGCATATAAAAAAACTTTTAAAATAGCATCAGGAAAAACAACTGTTCCCATGTCTCGACCATCAGTGACTAAGCCTGGAGCTTGAGCAAAGCTTCGTTGTCTTTCTAATAAAGCTTCTCTAACTTCATGAATTGCCGCAATAGTTGAAGCATCTTGTCCACATTGTTCACTGCGAATTTCTTGAGAAATATTCTCTTCATCGAGTATCACTTTAGTTTCATTATTATCCGAGGGTTCAAAACGTAAATTCAATGATAATGCTAAAGAAACCAGTTGATCTTTATCTTGAATATTTAAGCCTTTTTTTCGAACAGCAAAAGCCAAAACTCTATAAATAGCCCCACTATCTAATATATTCCAGTTAAGATGTTTTGCTAGTAAATGACATAAAGTGCCTTTGCCAGTACCGCTTGGCCCATCCAATGTTATTACTGGTATTTTTTTATTATTCATTACCTTCTACATCCTTAATCTGCAAATGAAGTTTATTGGCGGTCTCTACAAAATTGCGAAAAGAGGTAGCTACATTAACACAATTTTTAATATAAACTCCTTTTTCTGCAACAGCACCAGCAATAGCAAAGGCCATAGCAATACGATGATCACCTCGACTATCCACATGCCCTCCTTTAATTAGTCCACCTTTTATTAATGCACCATCAGCAAAACCTTGCGCTTCAATACCTATTTGGACTAAACCTTCAATCATTGCACCAATTCGATCACTTTCTTTGTGACGTAGCTCTTCTGCGCCCTGAACCAGGGTCTGTCCTTCTGCACAAGCAGCTGCAATAAAAATAATAGGAAATTCATCTATAGCTAAAGGAACTAATTCCTCTGGAATCTTAATCCCTTTCAAAGGAGCATAACGAACACGTAAATCTGCTACAGGCTCTTCACCATATTGACGAAGATTTAACAGTGTAATATCTGCACCCATTTTTTTTAGAATAGTTAATATCCCTGTTCTTGTTGAATTGATGCCTACATTATTAATTATAAGATCCGATCCAGGAATTATAGATCCAGCAACAAGAAAAAAAGCTGCTGAAGAAATATCTCCTGGAATTTTAATAGTGATACCTTGGCATTCTGATTGTGCGTTGATTACAATCACTTTATCCTGTTGTTCTACTGGATAAGAAAAAGCTTTTAACATCAGCTCTGTATGATTTCGACTAATCCCTTGTTCATGAATTCTAGTTTGACCTTGTGCATATAATCCCGCAAGTAAAATACAAGATTTTACTTGTGCACTTGCTTCTGGCATTACATAATCAATGCTTGTAAGTTGTTTACCACCTTTTATTTTTATAGGTGGCTTTCCTTCATTAGTGGAAATTTCGGCTCCCATCAGAGTCAAAGGCTTACTGATGCGCAACATGGGTCTTTTTAATAAACTCTCATCACCAGTTAATTCGCTATCAAATGATTGAGCAGCTAAAAGACCTGCTAATAAACGTATACTTGTTCCAGAGTTTCCGCAATCAATAACGTTACTAGGACGTTTTAAACCATATTTCCCTACACCGTGAATAATTATTTGTTGGCTTTTGGGTCGTTCAATGGATACTCCCATGTTTTGAAAAGCTTTAAGGGTAGCGATACAATCTTCTCCTTCAAGAAAACCATCCACAATAGTAGTTCCTTGCGCAATAGAACCGAAAATAATAGAACGATGAGAAATAGATTTGTCACCAGGGACAGTTAAGTCACCATAAATAGATTTCACCGGTTGAGAGAATAAATTTAATAAAGCCATTAACTATTCTCCTTAGCAAATTCTTGCATAAAATGAATCAAGGCATCCACTCCTTCCATTGGCATTGCATTATAGATACTAGCCCGTAGTCCTCCTACTAAACGATGACCTTTCAATGCATAAAGCCCTTGTTGTTGAGCCTTCTCTAAAAACAATTCTTCTAATGTTGCATTTTTTAATGAGAAACATACATTCATAATTGAACGAGCTTCAGGGTTTACTCTAGTGGTATAAAACAAAGTAGAATCTAAATATTGATATAATTTAGCCGCCTTACGACAGTTTTCAGCAAATAAAGCATCAACGCCGCCTTTAGCTTTAATCCAATCAAACATTTTCGCAGCTAAATAACAATTAAATACTGGAGGTGTGGCATAAAGTGAATGGTTTTGAATATGCACTTTATAATCTAACATGGTAGGTATAGATAATTGATTGCTTTGCTCTAATAACTCTTCTTTAACAATCACTAGGGTTAAACCTGCATTAGCAATATTTTTTTGTGCACCAGCAAAAATTAAATCATATTGACGAACATCGATAGGCTCACTGAGTAAACACGAAGTCATATCCGCAATTAAAGGTATATTATTTACTTTAGGAACGTAAGGAAAACGTACCCCATTGATTGTCTCATTAGGTGTATAGTAAATATAAGAAGAATCTTCTTGGATAGTTAATTCTTGTTGCTTAGGAATGCTTTGATAATGAAATTGTTCTGTGCTCGCGACACAATAAGCATTTTTTAAGTGTTGCGCTTCTTTTAAAGCTAATTTAGACCAAATGCCTGTTACAATATATCCTGCTGGTTTATCTTGAATTAGATTCATAGGAATCATGGAAAATTGAGTACGCGCAGCACTACCTAAAAACAAAATTTGATAGTTATTGGGAATATTAAGTAATTGACGAAGCGTTTGTTCAGCATGAATTAGTAATTCTTTAAACTCTTTTGTTCTGTGACCAACCTCAAGAACAGACAAGCCTAAATTATTCCAATTTAAAAGTTCTTCCTGAGCCTCTTTTAGAATGGACTCAGGAAGCATAGCAGGACCTGCACCAAAATTATAAATTCTCTTCATTATTATCATCAGTTTCAGAGGATAATTCCGATAAATGATCCGAAGAAATATCCGAAGGAAGATCTAAATCATTAAACTCTGATCCATCTGGGTCCTCTTCTCCTAAATCCTCAATTTTTTGCATTCCTACAACAAGCTCACCAGAGCTTACATTAATTAATCGAACCCCTTGAGTATTACGGCCAATAATTGATAGTTCACTTACTTTGAAACGAACCAAAGTGCCTTTATCCGTAATCAACATTGCTTCATCATTATCTGTGACTTGTACAGAGCGCACCACTTTTCCATTGCGTTCAGTCACTTGAATAGAAATAACACCCTGGCCACCGCGACCTGAAATGCGGTATTCATTAATATCCGTGCGTTTGCCATAGCCATTTTCTGTAGCAGTTAAAATAGTGCCTGTTGTATTCGCTACGACTAAAGAAATAACTGCTTGCCCATCTTCTATGCGAATACCACGAACACCACGGGCTGTACGCCCCATTGGCCTAACTTTATTTTCTGGGAAACGAATTACCTTACCTGTATCGGTAAAGAGCATGATATCGCGTTCTCCATTGGTAATATCCACTCCAACTAAACTATCATCTTCGTCAAGATCAACAGCAATAATCCCATTAGCACGAGGACGGCTGAATGCTTCTAAAGCTACTTTCTTAACAGTACCTTTTTTCGTAACCATAAACACGTAGCTGTCTTCAGTGTATTCACGCACTGGCAACATTGCATTAATTTCTTCTCCTTCGGCAAGAGGAAGAATATTTATAATAGGTCTACCTCTAGAAATACGGCTTGCCAGGGGTAATTGATAAGCTTTTAACCAATAAAGTTTTCCATGATTGGAGAAACATAATAAGGTATCATGCGTGCTCGCAATAATTAATCGCTCAACAAAATCCTCATCTTTTACATTGGTAGCAGATTTTCCTTTACCACCACGGCGTTGAGCTTGGTAAGCACTAATCGGTTGATATTTTACATAGCCTTGATGTGATAAAGTAACAACAACATTTTCCTCTGTAATTAAATCTTCAATAGTTAGATCTTCTTGCGATGCTGAAATTTCAGTACGTCGTGCATCACCAAATTGCTCCTTCACCTCAAGTAATTCTTGACGAATAACTTGCATTAAACGCTCAGGAGAAGCGAGTATATCGAGTAATTCCTTGATTAACTTTAATAACTCTTCAAATTCGTTAAGAATTTTATCTTGTTCTAAAGCAGTTAGGCGATGTAATCTTAAATCGAGAATAGCCTGAGCTTGAGCAGGAGATAAAGCATAGCCGTTCTCATTCATTCCAAATTCAGGAAGTAAATCATCAGGGCGAGAAGCATTACTTCCTGCTTTATCTAACATTGATTTTACCAGACCTGGCTGCCAAGGACGTGCTAGTAAAGCCTCTTTTGCATCTTGAGGAGTTGGCGAGCGTTTAATGATTTCAATCATTTCATCAATATTAGCTAGGGCAATTCCTAGACCTTCTAATAAATGTGCTCTACTGCGCGCTTTTTTCAATTCAAATAAAGTACGGCGAGTAACTACTTCGCGACGATGTTTAATAAAGTACTCTAAAATCTCTTTTAAATTTAAAGTGCGTGGTTGACCATCAACCAAAGCAACCATATTAATACCAAATACATTTTGCATCTGTGTATGAGCATAGAGGTTATTTAAAACCACATCAGCTACTTCATTACGTTTTAATTCAATAACAACACGCATTCCTTGTTTATCGGATTCATCACGTAAACCAGAAATGCCTTCAATTTTTTTATCACGTACTAGTTCAGCAATACGCTCAACAAGACGTGCTTTATTGACTTGATAAGGGAGCTCATGAATGATAATTGCTTGACGACCATTACTATCATCTGTTTCTACTTCCGTACGTGCTCGAATAACTACTCGACCTCTACCTGTGCGATAGCCTTGAATAATACCTGCACGACCATTAATAATTGCAGCAGTAGGAAAATCAGGCCCAGGAATGATATCCATGATCTCTTCAATGCTTAACTCAGGATTATCGACTAAAGCCAAACAGGCATTAATTACTTCGGTAAGATTGTGAGGAGGAATATTAGTAGCCATCCCTACAGCAATACCTGATGAGCCATTAACCAATAAATTAGGAATGCGCGAAGGAAGAACAACTGGAGCAAATTCTGTTTCATCATAGTTTGGACTAAAATCAACTGTTTCCTTATCTAAGTCTGCTAATAAAGCATGTGCTACTTTGGACATTCTTACTTCGGTATATCGCATCGCAGCGGGCGCATCACCATCTACTGAACCGAAATTTCCTTGTCCATCAACTAACATATAACGCATAGAAAAAGGCTGAGCCATGCGGACAATAGTATCGTATACAGCAGTATCTCCATGAGGATGGTATTTACCAATTACATCCCCGACTACGCGAGCTGATTTTTTATAAGGTTTATTCCAATCGTTTCCTAATTCACTCATTGCATAAAGAACACGACGATGAACTGGTTTTAGACCATCGCGTACGTCTGGTAAAGCTCGTCCTACAATAACACTCATTGCGTAATCTAAGTACGATTGCTTTAATTCGTCTTCAATATTAACTGGCAATACTTCTTTCGCTAGATAAACCATAATTTGGACGCATCCTTATGCAATGACATATAAAAATTTTGAATGCTAGCATAGCATATTAGGGCTTATAATTGAATGATTTCAAAAAAGAAAGCATTAAACCCAGAAAAAGAAAACACACTTCATTTTAGCTTGTTTATACTATAATGTACTACATGTTACTATTAACATCGTTTGTAAATAAAAATAATTATAAAAATAGGTTTAATTTGACTATAAGTACCCATTTTTATATAGTGCAACGCTATAAAAGAAAGAATGCTAAAGCATCACAAATTAGGAGACGCTAATGACAGAAAAAACCGCAACACTTAGCATCGAGGGGCATGGTACGCTTGAATTACCTATTTACACACCCACGCTAGGCAATGACGTAATTGATATTACGCAATTAGGTTCAAACGGCGTATTTACCTTTGACCAAGGTTTTTTGTCTACAGCTTCTTGCGAATCAAAAATCACTTATATCGATGGAGATAAAGGAATTCTTTTATATCGTGGTTATCCAATCGAACAATTAGCTGAAAAAAAAGACTTTTTAGATGTTAGCTACTTATTGCTGAATGGCGAATTACCTAACAAAGATGAAAAAAAGAGTTTTGTTGATTTAATTAACAACCATACCATGGTACATCAACAAATGTATCAATTTTTAAATGGCTTCCGAAGAGATGCTCATCCAATGGCTATTATGGTTGGGATTGTAGGAGCATTATCGGCCTTTTACCATGATACTATGGATTTAAATAATGCCGAAGATCGTTTTATTTCTGCTATTCGTCTAGTAGCTAAAATGCCAACTCTTGCAGCAATGAGTTATAAATACTCTATTGGCTTACCTTATATGTATCCACAAAATAAAATGAGTTATGCAGAAAACTTCTTACATATGATGTTTGGAGTGCCCTCTGAAGAAACGACACCCGATCCAGTACTTGTAAAAGCAATGGACACTATTTTTACTTTGCATGCAGACCATGAGCAAAATGCATCAACTTCTACTGTTCGTTTAGCTGGCTCTACTGGTGCTAACCCATTTGCTTGTATTTCTGCAGGTATTGGTGCTTTATGGGGACCTGCTCATGGTGGGGCTAATGAAGCATGCTTAAATATGCTCAAAGAAATTGGCGATGTAAGCCGTATTCAACATTATATTGAGCGCGCAAAAGATAAAAATGATAGCTTCCGTTTAATGGGTTTTGGTCATCGTGTATATAAAAGTTATGATCCAAGAGCTAAAGTAATGCGCAAAACCTGTTATGATGTTTTAGAAGCAGTGGGCAGAAAAGATGAACCCTTATTTAAATTAGCCATGGAATTAGAACGTATTGCGCTAGAAGATGATTATTTTGTAGAGAAAAAACTTTACCCTAATGTCGACTTTTACTCTGGTCTTACTTTAAGCGCTATTGGTATTCCAACCAATATGTTTACTGTAATTTTTGCTCTTGCACGTACTGTAGGTTGGATGAGCCATTGGATGGAAATGGTTGCAAGCAAATCCCGTATTGGTAGACCACGTCAATTATATACAGGCGAAAAGATACGTGATATAAAATAAATACACATAAGATAATCTCAATCTCCGTCGCCTCACTGCCATTAAGTTAAGGAATTTTTATAGCCGTTCGCGCTGAGGAGTGTGCGTAAGCACACGTCTCGAAGCGTTACAGTGAAAGGCTGTAATAGGTCAGGGGTAGTTAGCAAAGACTAAAGATTTTTGCCCTGAAAAAT
>CAMFHA010000112.1 GCA_945952115.1 uncultured Legionella sp.
TCCTGTATAATTCTTCTCAGATGGCGGCAAAAGTTGCGATCTTTAGTCCCAGGCCAATTAATACAGCTACTTTTAATTGTTGGATTGAGCATGATTTATTGCCAAAATTACCCAAAGGAAGTGTGGTTATCATGGATAATGCTGCTTTTCATAAGGATAAAACGATGCAAGAGCAATTAATAAAAGCAGAGGTAACTTTAGAGTATTTGCCACCTTACTCTCCCGATCTTAATCCTATTGAACACAAATGGGCTCAAGCTAAATGCCTTCGTAGAACTCTTAATTGCTCTATTGATGAGCTTTTTCGGGTTCATTGTTTATAATCAAATTATTAGGACTAGGCTATATTACTTTCAGGCTTACTAGCCCCTGTATCTAAAGAAATAGGTGGGCAGGATATAATAGTGCGCACCCCTGTAAAAGCAGCTTGTGAGGAGTGCTTCATTTCAGGGGTTAAATATTTTTTCCCAGTCCAGCTCCAAGGCTATACAAGAGGAATTGCAACAAGTTATGCAGCACCTTTATTTGAGAAACATATAGTTCTTGGCAGAGATCCGATTCCAATATGGCCATATGCGGAAGGTGAACACCGTGGTTTAGTCTTAGAGCCCCTATACCGCTCAGTTCCTCAATCAGTTGCAAAATATCCAGACGAATTGTTTTATGAGTTACTTGTACTTATTGATGCTATTCGCTCAGGACGCGCACGTGAGCGCAATATGGCGGCAAAATTCTTAAGAGAAAGAATAGAATTATTTTAAGAGAATAACTACCTTAATAGATAATATTTGGTACCCTCATTTGTGAGGGCACCAAATTAAATAAATTATTTTATAAATTGCATGACAGTGCTATTTAATGAATCGTTTTTAAAACGATAAAGTTGATCAATCAAATGCTCATAGGTATGCCAATGCCAAGGATATTCGTTTTTCTTTTCCTTCATAACGATATTTAAAACGCTACCACTTACCACCTGAAGGAGAAAGCTCTAAATACAAACCTTGTTCATCAAATAACCGATTAGGTTGTGCACCATACTTAGCGTTACGGACAGTGGGATCGGTTAATGGCAGTGGGGCAACTCTTAAAATGGGTATGTCGGTTGCCCCGAATCTTGCCCCCAGTTGCCCCAGGATGTCAATAGATGTTATCCCCAGGATGTCAATAGATGTTATAACGTGGCATTGGATGACCTGTTTTAGTCAGCCCTTTTTCTATAAGGGTTTTAAGATGGTATTGGATGTTCTTGAAAGTATAATTGGTGGGGCGGCGGGAATTGAATTCAATTCCTTTGGTGTTGATTTTATTGATGAAATTTTGTGTTAATTTTAGATGTACCAACAAAAGTGCCAACAGATGTTTTCTAAGCACAATAGAGATTCTTATGAACCTATTAGCACTAACTCTGATTAGCTAAAAAATATTGCCTATAAATTTTAGGGAACCATAAGCATATAATATAAATAGTAATAGATCCCATACCTAAAAACATAAGGTGTAAAAAACGGTTAGACCAATTCCATAAAATCCATGTTTCAATATTATTTGAAAAATACCATAAAAACATACCTAGAATACAATTAGAGAATATAAGTTTCAATGTAAATTTTATCCATCCTGGTTGCATGAAATAAATATTTCGATAATTTAAAATTGCCCAAAGCATTGTTATATTAAACCAGGAAGATAAGGCACTTGCTAAGGCTAACCCAGTATGAGCTAAGGGCCATACTAATATAAAACTTAAAATCATATTGATTACTAAGGATATTATTGTAATTTTAACGGGTGTTCGAATATCTTGTTTTGCATAAAAAGCAGAAGAAAGCAGTTTATTTAGCATAAAAGCCTGCAGACCAAGGGCATAAGCTACTACACTTTTTTGTGTCATTAATACATCATGAAGAGTAAATTTCCCATATTGGAATAAACTAACAATAAGAGGTCCTGACAGAATTATCATTGTGATTGTTGCGGGAATACCTATAATTAAATTCCAGCGAATCCCCCAATCTAAAGCGGCAGAAAACTCCTCTGTAGATTTTGACGAATGCTGACGAGATAAATGTGGCAAAATCACAGTAGCTAAAGCCACACCGAAAACACCAAGGGGAAAGTAAGCAAGCCTTTCAGAGTAATAAAGCCATGTAATACTTCCTGTAATAAGAAAAGAGGCTAGAACTGTATTTAACAAAATGCTAATTTGCCCCATCGAAACCCCAAAGAGAGAAGGCACAATCAATTTAAAAACGCGTTTCACTCCTTCATCAATTAAAGACACCTTAGGCCATACTAAAAATCCAATACGATAGAGTGCTGCAAACTGACAAAAAAGCTGAACAAACCCTGCAATAAGTATGCCCCATGCTTGGGATTTTACTGGAATAAGGAACCAGCCTGACATTCCAAATGCAGTAGCAATCAAGCTGATATTTAATAATGCCGGAGTAAAAGAAGGAACCCCAAATTTTCCATAACTATTTAAAACTGCTCCCGCAAATGCTGTTAAGGAGATAAGCATCAGATAGGGAAAAGTAATTCGCAACATGTCTGTTGCCAAATAGAAACGAAAATCATCTAAACCAGGTGCAAAAAGCATTATCAAATTTTTGGCCCATAAAATACCAAAAAAGGTAACAATTAATAATATTAAGCCTAATAATCCCGCTATATGGCTAATGAAAATTTGAATTTCTTCTTTGCTATGTTTTTGCTGATAATCTGCCAAAATAGGAATAAATGCTTGTGAAAAAGCTCCTTCTGCAAATAAACTTCGCATGAAATTAGGTATTTTAAATGCAATATAAAATGAATCTACACTTGCGCTTACACCAAATAGTTGAGCAGCGATAAGGTCACGTACAAATCCCAAGATACGTGATATTAAAGTCATAAAAGATACCAATGATACAGATTTTAAAAGATTAGTTTTCATATACAGGCAATATTCTGCTTATTTGACTTTTCAATGGGCAAAATTCCTTGTGATTGCATATGCCAAAGTTTATAAAAGTCCCCCTCTCGATTCTTTAACAAATAATCCAGGGAACCATCTTCCACAATTCTACCATCTTTAAAAACGAGTATCCTATCCATATTTTTTAAGGTTGATAATCTGTGAGCTATTATAATGGTTGTTTTATTTACCATAAGTTCGTCCAAGGATTTTTGAATTGCGTGTTCTGTTATCGAATCTAATGCTGAGGTAGCCTCATCCAAGAGTAAGATAGGGGCTTGTTTAAGAAAAATCCTTGCTATAGCTATCCGCTGCTTTTGTCCTCCAGATAACTTTATCCCTCGTTCTCCAACCAGAGAGTAATATTTTTGAGGGAGTTCAGATATAAATTCATGACATCTCGCCCGAATTGCAGAGAAGACAACATCCTCATCATTTGCATTGGCTTTTGAAAAGCGAATATTTTCCATAATCGTTCTATGAAATAATTCTGGATGTTGAGGGATTGTTCCAATCTGTTGTCTAAGCGAATTTTGAGTTACCTTTTTAATATCCTGAGAGTCAATTAATATTTCACCTGTTTGCGGCTCAATTAAGCGTAAAATTAACTTGATGAATGTGGACTTGCCGCTCCCAGAATAACCAACCAAACCAACTTTTTCTCCTGCATTTATTTTAATATTAAGATTATTAAAGATAGGCTTGTTATTCTCATATTGAAATGAAATATTCTTAAATTCAATTTTGCCATTTTTTACAATCAAGGATGATGAATTCGAGATATCAATAATTTCACATGGAATATTAATCGAATTTATTGTGTGATTACAGATCCCAATAATTTTCGATAATCGTAATATTTGTTGTCCAATATCTCGTACTTTTCTTAAAAAAGAGTTAGATAATATGAGAACCAGGGCAAAGTCACCTGGGCTTACCCAATCATGAATAAGACAATAAATTAGCGCTAATAGCATAAACGAATCAAGAGTAGTTACTCCTAATCCTTGAATAAAATTTATTTTCAAATTTTGCCATTGCAATTTACGTTCACTATCTACTAGTTTAGTAATGTGATAACTAACATGGTTAACTTCATGGGAAGCGCTAGAAAAAAGTTTAACATTCATTATATTTGAAATGGAGTCGGATATAGTCCCATCTACCTTAGATGTATTTTCTGATAGCAGGGCTGAAAATTTTTCAGATTTTTTTGCTGAGGCATATGAAAGGTAAATAAATATTAATGCCCATGAAAACAGAATAATTCCAAATAAAGGGTGTACAACATTAAATAATGTTATGGAAGAAATCATTAATGCAAGTACAAATGTGATAAATGTACCGTTAATAAAACTAAATAATAACTCAATATTATTCGCAAGATCTGATATTTTCTTAGTTAAACTGCCAGGAAAGTTATTTTGAAAAAAGGCATTAGAATGCGACAACAGATATGTAAAAAGTTCTTTAGTAATTGCCGACTTTATTTCTGGATGCAATTTTAAATTTATGTAATCCCACAATCGAAAAGTTAAATTTAATATAATATATGCTATTACATATAAAACGGCAGGAGTTAAAATCTCAGTTAGTAAACGCTCCTTATTCTGGAAATGGTTGGCTGCCTTGTCAATAATTAGCTTTAGTAAATATGGGCTAATAGACATCTCTGCCGCACTTACTAGTGATATTAACCCCAAGATAACCAAGTATTTTTTTCTATTTTTCAAATATTTCCATATAAAGGGAAGCAATTTATTCATTTCTTTCATGTTTACATGGCAACCATAAAATCATTTTGATTAAAACAAGATTATTCTATTCACTTTAAAATGGTCAATTTGAATTAAACCATCTAATAACTGTTTGCTCTCCTAAATTATCGTAGATGTAGGATAAATAACGCACGAAAGTCGCCTCGAATTCATCTTTAGTAATAGGTGTATCTGATTCAGTTGTCGGTATGTGATGAATATAACCTCCAAAAAATTGTTCACAAAATGACATATAATCTTTTGTAAATAAAAGAAATGTATGCCACATGTCATCAATTTCAGCCATCTCTTTATGTACTGCGCAAATGAACTCAAGATCTATATTCGAGGGAAATTGTTCCCTATCAAACTTATGTTTTTGCGTTAACCAAAGATATTTTAACAGCTCACTAAAGGTCTCCTCTGGAGAAAGCACATTATTTTTATAATCAATTTTATAACGATTGATAACGCTATTATTTTTATATTGTAATAGATCACTCAGCAGCATTTTCATCAAACTTCACCTTAGATTTTTTATTGAAGGTATAAGCAGCCTATAAAAAAGACTGCTTATTTTGAATTTTAAGATCGACAGTAACCATGACAGGCTGTGCAAGCGTGGCAAGAATGACACCCGGCTTTTGCCTTAGCTTCTGAAAAATGAGCCATTTTTTTTGCGAGAATGCTTTTTATTAAAATTTTTTTCATCATTTAATCCTTAAATATAAAATGTTAATTTTTACCTAGAGGTTGGACTCGACTAATTATGACATTTGATATAGATCCCTCATTCCATCAGGATCTAATTTATTATCAGTTAGTTGTAGGCTATCTCCTCATTTAGGGTTGCAGATCATTTTTTGCTAATTTATAAGCTAAAATTTTCTCTTCAATTTTTTGCATTTGTAACTCCTGTAGTAATTAAAAACGTATTCGCCATTATCATTGGCTATTTATTTAGCACCAGTAATAAGGTGCGGAATTGGACTCACTATGTATATTTATTCCTTTATTATTTCTATAATAGTGTTACACTTTAAAGTGTAGAGGCATTATTACACTCTAGAGTGTAATAATCAATAGGCAAATATTCCTTTTGTAACTTTTTATTTAATTTTATTGTGATGTATTATCAAAGAATAAAATAATATTAGAGAATGGAATTAAAAAGAGTGAGTTTTATGAATTATATTGGAGTAAATTTAAAAAAATTTTTAGCGAAAGAGCGTATAAGTGAAAATGAATTAGCAAAAAGAGTCGGCATTCCTCAACAAATAATCAATAGGATAATAACCGGAATTAATCAAAATCCGAAATTATCAACAATAATGCCTATAGCTAATTATTTTAAAGTTCCACTTCAAGAGTTAATTTCTAATTCAGATTTAGACAATACTCAAATGATTAATTCACAAATCAAAATACCATATATTGAGTTTACCGATATTGTAGAGCACGATATTAATCAGGCAATATTGCATTCCAAAAAATTCATCACAGCTGATTTGGATCAAACTAAAGATTATTTTGCCACTACGATGAACGATGATTCGATGGAACCAAAATTTTCGAAAGGCACCATACTTGTATTTGAAAAAGAAAAAACGCCTTTTAATGGAGATTTTTGCTTATTAAAAGATGACAAGAATCATTATGTATTTCGTCAGATTTTAATCAATTCAACTAATAAAAAATTTATAAAATGCCTGAATCCAATCGATGATGGATGTACCGTAATTCCATTACCAATTAATATCTATGTATTAGCTACTCTTTTGGAGTCTAGGAGTTTTTTCTAATTTTTAGTTAAAAAAGGATTTAAAGAAGGGTTAATTGTAACTTCTTTCTCTCTCTTTTTTAAGAGATAAACGATAAATGTTGCTGGCCATACTCCTACAAGACCATATCCGATTTTAAATAAAAATGCATTCGTCATAACGAGTAAAATTTTGGCAGTAGGCATCATTCCAAGGAACGTAATTAATCCCGCTATGAAGGTAGCTAAACCCTCACTTATCGTTGATGCTAAAAGACTTCTAAACCAAAAATACTTTCCTTTTAATTTATATTTCCATTTAGTCAAAAGATAAATATTTAAGAACGCACTCAATAAATACCCAATAACTCCGGCATTAGTGAATCTTAAAACATGACCAATAACTTTATTAAACTCTTCATTCAGATTCCAATATCCTGGAGAAGGAAACGAATTAATTAAAGAAATGAGGAAAGCAAAAATATAACCAGCTATGATCGATTCCCATATTAATTGTTTTGCATGATTGGGGCCGTATAATTCAGCATAGATATTTGCAAGAAAAAAGGTAAATGTATAAATGAGAGTCGAACCAGGCTCCGTGACTCCCCATATATCAACCAACTTATAGGCCATTATTGTCGCAGCCATTAAAAATGCTACATAAACCATGGAAAGAAGACGCATATATTTAAAACTATCTTGCTTATCAATAAACTCTCTTTCTATTTTAATATTCTTAATAAAACTCATGACATTTCCATATTTTTGATATCCAGAAAAGTTTGCTCTTGTACTGCACTAGAAATAACAGTTACTATATCTTTCTTACAGAATTTAATTAGTAAATCATAATTTTGGTACAATTTTTTCGCATATATTTTGAATAATTCATTGGTATTTATATCTTTTACTGTGAATATTGTCTCTCCTTTATTTAAATATTGTTTTTCTATAACCAAAGAATAATGTTCTTGTTTGATATATTTTTGAAACGATAAGTAAGTTATTGCTCGCACATCGCAAGGCGAAAATTCAGATAGAAGTTCATCGTCATTAATTATTTCTTCGGGTCTTAATTTTAAAAATTGCTTTTTAATTCCTACTAAAATCACGTGCAGCTCAATTTCATTATTCCGTGATGTAACATTCACTAAACTATATCTATAACCACTTTTTTCCAATTTGTATTTTCTAAATACATCTTTAAATTTTTTTATATACACGCCAATGGATTTAATTGGTGAAAACAGCTCTTCCATAAAATTAATATTCCTCAAATATCTTTTGGATCTTAGTAGCATCCCGAGTATTGCTGAGAGCGAGCGATAGCAGGAGGCTTGATTTATGGGGTAATAATCCCTTTGCTACAATGAATCCGTACTTATCATCATAATTTTTATCAATACTTGTATAAGCAAATCCGGAGCGTGAACATCTTACAACAAGGATACCTGATTGAGCAGCGTTCCTTAAGGCTTGTGATATATTGTTTGGTTGATAGCCTTTTCCAAATCCTGCGCTGATGATACCAGATACTCCTGAGGTAATTAAAGCATTAACTAGGAATTCATCCATCCCTAAATGAGCATAGACAACACAGATCTTTGGTAAACTATTTATGTCTATTATAGAAAATTCACTTTGATAAGTATGTTTATAAATAGGTTTTGATAGCAAAATAAATTGATTTCCTATTACATGTCCGATTATCCCTCTTCCCTCGGAAGCAAAATGACTGTTTAAGCCTGGATTATTTTTTGTTGCATCTCGAGCAGTAACAACATAATCATTAAATGTAACTAGAACCCCTAATTGCATCGAGTTGTCAGCACTTGCAATGATTATTGCATTATATAAGTTTCTTTTTCCATCGAAAGCCAAGCTATTTTGGGGATAATGAGCTCCAGTAAAAATAATTGGCTTTTTGGAACGAACCACTAATCCTATAAAATAGGCTACATCCTCCAGCGCATTTGTTCCGATAGTTATTACAATCCCATCATATTCATCGCTATCTAGAAGATGTTGGATTTTTTTAGCTAATACAATAAGATCTTCTACTGTCAATTCATGACTAATTATTTGTGAGAATTGATGTAAGACAATTTTAATTGTATCTGTTAAACCATATTCTCCAATAAAAGAAGAAACAGAACTAATCGGACCTTTATAAAATTCTGAGGTAGCATGCTCACTAATACTGCTAATCGTGCCACCCAGTTCAATTATCCCAATCACTTTAAGTTTTTTTTTCACTAGCTAGTCCAGATAAATAATATAATGAATATTGATGAATAGATTATAAAAATTATAATCCCGTTTCATCGAAAGATGAAATTGATTCAAAGAAGAGCTTATGGGTTGGGTGCGATTTTAAGTGCGGTTAAATCTATTTCACCTCGCCCGCTTGCGGGAG
>CAMFHA010000113.1 GCA_945952115.1 uncultured Legionella sp.
TCTGCTCTTATCTTTAATACTTTCTTGCGAAAATCTAATGAGTACGTCATAAATAAATGATTATAATCAATTTATTAGGACTAGGCTATATAGCAATTGTTAGACGATCAATTTGGTCAAATAAGTATTGTTCAAAGTCTGAAAATCAGCTTGATTTAGATAAATGCTCAGAAGAAAAAATCAATTCTTTGATCTATCAACTCACTTTAGCAGCTTAGAAAGCCCTTCGAGACGCGTGCTACGCACGCTCTTCAGGGCGAACGGATTAGGGAAAAATGGCTAAACTCGAGTAATGATACTTCGTTAAAGATCTGTTCTTGGTTGATTCATTTTGTTCGCAATGACTACAGTTTGCGTGAATTTTTCATAGCATGAGTTTGCCCTGCATTAAGTGAACGCGTTCCAAACACCGCAAATAATCTCCAGTAATATCAAGACCTGTTTCTGTCATGATTTCTCGAGCACAAGTAGGGCTAGTTACATTAATTTCAGTCAAATAATCACCAATAACGTCTATCCCAACAAAATAAAGACCTTTATCTTTTAAAGTCGGGGCCAGTTGTTGACAAATCCAACGATCACGTTCGGTAATTGCTACTACCTCTCCACGAGCACCCGCCGCTAGATTACCCCGCAGCTCTCCTTTTTGTGGTATTCGAGCAAGAGCATAAGGAATTGGTTCGCCATTTATTAATAGAATTCGTTTATCCCCTTTTTCAACAATGTCAGAAATATAACGTTGAGCCATAATATTAATTGTTTGGTTTTTAGTAAGAAGCTCTAAAATAACTGAAAGATTTCGTCCATCTTCAGTAACATGAAAAACCGAATTTCCGCCCATCCCTTCTAAAGGTTTAAAAATAACATTTTGATAGGTTTTCCAAAAATTTTTTAACCGATTAATATTATTAGACACCAAGGTTAAAGGACAACATTGTGAAAAATTCAAAGCAAAAAACTTTTCATTCGCATCGCGTAAACTTTGTGGTTTATTCGCTACTAAAACCCCTGCTTGCTCAGCTAACTCTAAAGCATAAGTCGCATAAATATATTCTAAATCAAAAGGAGGATCTTTACGCATCAAGATAATATTAAAATCCGTTAGAGGACACTCTCCCAAATCTTTAGTTTTGACCCAATTTGCACTGTGCAAATCAGCAATTTCTATTTCATGGACATGTGCATACGCTTTTCCTTCCAAACAAAATAAATCTTTTGGAGTAAAATAAACGCAGCTCCAACCTAAAGCATAAACACTTTGAATCATCGCTATGGTTGTATCTTTATAAGGTTTTAACTGTTCAAGAGGATCCATTAGCACTGCAACTTTCATCATTCTCCTCCAATAGCTGCAATTTCTTTGGCAGCCGCTAATGCAGCTAAACGAGCAATAACTCCATAAGAATAAAAACGATTAGGATAATCAACAACTGCTAACTCATGACAAGGATTATTACATGCTTGTGCAAAGGCTAAAGGCTCAAAATGCATCCCTGGAGCATTTAAATTTTCATCAATTCCTCGGTCTTCATGAACACGATAAAATCCTCCTACAACAAATTGACCTATCATATAAACAACCGGTTCTGCCACTGAACCATCAGGCATGGTTTCAAAAGTATATACACCTTCTTGAATAATAACCCGCTCTACTTTTTGGCTGCCTTTACTATTAGACATTTTAGTGCGCTGTTTACGATTGAGTTGACGCAACTCTTCACCATGATGAACAGTCATCACACTCATTCCGTAAGTACCATTATCAGCTTTTACTACAACAAAAGGTCTTTCTTTTATTCCATAAGTTGCATATTTATCGCTAGTTAAAGCCAATATTTTATCCGCTTCATGGGCCAATTTATCCAGACCCTCTTGTGCCATAAAATCTATTCCATCAATAGCAGAAAAATAAGGATTAATTAACCACGGGTCGATTCCCACCAGCTCAGCAAATTCTTTAGCAACCTCATCAAAATATTGAAAATGATTTGATTTTAACCGAGAGGTCCAACCTAATTTAGCGGTAGGTCTAATTCTTTGTTCAATATTATGGAAAATCTCAGGAACTCCTGATGAGAGATCATTATTGAGCATGATAAAACAAGGAATAAAATCTTTTAAACCAATTTTATTTCCTACTCTAACTAAAGGTTCGATCACTAAAGTATTTCCATTTTCTACAGTTAACTCCATGGGACTCTGAAGAGTAGAATCTAAACTCCCAATGCGAACAATGAATCCTGCTTTTACTAGAATAGTATATAAAATATAAAGACTTTCTAAATAAAATTTATTACGTGTATGACTCTCTGGTACAATTAATATTTTAGTACAGTCGTGCATATCTTCTATTAAAGCCGATTGCGCAGCCTGAACGCATAAAGGTAAAAACTCAGGATTTAAATTGTTAAACCCTGCAGGAAATAAGTTTGTATCAACAGGTGCTAATTTAAAACCTGCATGACGCAAATCTACTGATGACGTTAAAGGAGCCGGGGTTTCCTGCCATTTTTGCCTAAACCAAGTTTCAATTTTGGCTACTTGCTCTAAAATTACTTGTTCAATATGACCTAAAGGGCCTGAATAAGCAGTAGTTAAATGTGGAACTGGAGTTTCATGAACATTCATCTATTGTCCTTAAATACCAAATTTCTTGAGTTAAGAGAATCAAACGATGTTACCAGGATAATCATAAAAGCAATAGAGGGTGCGATTTTAAGTACGGTTTTTCTTCGCCATTTCCTGAGCGTAATAGGTTAGTAGAAGGTTGGGGCATTTTGACCCAACATTTAGTGAATTGTCTCATTGAGTCAATCGTTGATTTTCCTAAATACAAAAAAATAGTGGATGTTATAGATAAATATACATTCATTAAAACAACCACTCTGCCAAAAGTGTTGGGTCAAAATGACTTAATGGCGTTGCCTTAAGGCTTTATCCCAGCTTGCTACCTCCTTCACTGTCGTTAAGTTAAGAGGTTTTACACCGAAACCGTTCGGCCTGAGGAGCAGCGATAGCAGCGTCTCGAAGGCTTAGCACCGCATCACGCCTTCGAGACGGAAGCTTGCCGCTTCCTCCTCAGGCCGAACGGTTCAGCGTAAAGCAGGAAAAACGTCCTTAAGGCAGCGCCATTAGGTCATTTTGACCCAATCTACACGCTTCGTTCGCAATGACAACAGTTTATTTTTATTTGATCAAGGCATGCGTTTGCCCTGAGCGATAGGCCAAAATAGTATTTTTAAGAGACTTGAGTATATAATAAACCCCTCATTTATAAAGGATCTAATTCATGTTAAATGAACTTATTAAACAATTTAGTAATCAAATTGAAAGTTTTCTCTATTTAATAATGCTGATTAATGCACTATTACATTTAATATTTGCTGCTGCGGTAGCAAGAGATACAGGTAATTTAACTCGTTTAGGACAAAAACCCGTTTTGGTTTCAGGTGCAACCTGGGCTTTTAGCACTTTAATCGGTGGAGTATTCGTTGCTGCAATTTATTGGATTTTACATTACTCAACCTTAACTAGACCTAAAGCAAGAGATTATTAATGACAAATCAAATTAAAATAATAAATGTCCATGAGTTAAAAAATAAAATGGATAAGGATCCGCATTTGTGCCTTATTGATATAAGAGAATTAGAGGAATGGCAAGAAATTCGTATACCCAATACCCTACATATACCTAAAAATAATTTATCTTCTTGTATTGGATCTTATGTGAATAATAAAACTCAAGCTATTTATTTATATTGTCGAGGTGGTGTACGTTCACTATATGCTGCTCAAGATTTATTAGATTTAGGGTATAAAGAGGTTCATTCTGTTGAAGGAGGTATTGTAGAATGGGCTATTTTTGGTTATCCAATAGAAACCTAGTATATACTCAAAACACATGAATTTTCGACTTTTATACTCTTGCTTTTTCCGCTTTAAGCCCATTTAAGCAAAAAAATCAAGTTGCCTAAAATACCGAAAATTCATGTGTTTTGAGTATATTTAAAGTACTGTTGACATTTTAAATTCCGATGTTCCTCGATTTGTTCGCAGAACGTCGGAATCTAAAATGTCAACAAAACCAATAGTGAATTATCTTATTATTTAAATTTTACTTACTAGGGGTTCTGGGCTGGATTCTGGATTAGGTACTGATTCTGGCGTTGATTTGTTTCCACTAGCAAACCATCCGAAAATACCTGTTGAAGATTCTGGTCTATTTGCTTTTTTATCTAAAACCGCAGCCTCTTGACTTAAATTGGTTTCTAGTTCAAATATTTTACCTCTTAAGTAATCAATATCGGCTTTAATATCATACCCAATAATACTAGAAAATGGTTGACTATCAGGATCTAAATAACCCGATTCAGGTGTACCGTCTCTATATAGATTAAAAGATAAAAATGATTTAAGTTCACTGTACATGTTTTTAATTTCTATTGAGCTAGGCTTATTATTTTTTTCTATTCCTAGCGCATGCTTCAAACAAGTACATAAAACACTGCCTTCAGCCGAAGAAATAAAGCTAGGAGTAAGTTTTGCTACTACTCCATCATCATATTCCTTCTTAATTTTTTTATAGATATAAAAAACAGCAGCATTTAGAATCATTTGTTTTTTTGGATTATCAAACGTACACTTTTCATCAGCTAACATAGAGCCTACTATAAATAAAAAGTGAGTTTGAATATAGCGCTGAGGATTAACTCGAAAATCATTTCTTAACAACAATATAGCTGCAAGTATTTTCTCAGGATCTATAGGGCGCTTAGGATGGTAGGATCTAACTTCAGAAATAATACTTTGATTTACACCTTCTTTTAATTTTGCAAAGTCTACTAACGTAAAACTCATTTTTTTCTCCTTAAACTCCATTAAAAGGAACAGTGAATCATGGTGACACTAAGTTAAGTGCTAATGCGTCATTCTCGCGCAACGAAAATCCATCTTTAAATAGGCACTCTACTGGGTTCCCGCTTTTGCAAGAATGATGAAATCCCTTAATTTAGTACCATTTATCATGAGCCACTGAAACACAGTGTAAACTAATTATTTCCTTTCGTCATGTATTTTCTTTTTACTCTCTAATTAATTTTAAAGCTTTTATTGTTAAAATAAAAAATATAATAAATTCAAATTAGTTAACTTATAAATAATTATCCAACCATTGGATTTCTTCTTCATTTTGAGTTAGTTTATCTTAAAAATTAGCATAAGGCTGTTTTATGAAACATAAATTATTTTTTTTGGCTTTATTTTTATCCAATTATTTAAGTCATGCAACAAATCAACCGCCTCAATTAATAGTTCAAATAGTCATAGATCAATTACGCGGAGATCTAATTCATCAACACCAAACACAATTTGGAGCGAATGGGTTTAATTATTTACTCAATCATGGTTTTGATTTTCTCAATGCGCATCATCCTCATGCAAACACTACAACTTGTGCAGGTCATGCAACTATTGCCACAGGAAGCTATCCTGCACTCCATGGAATAATTGATAATGATTGGTATGATAGAAAAACCAATAAAATGGTTTATTGCATGGAAGATCTTAATGTCAATCCTTTGGCCAATACACATACCCTTCATAAAATAGAGGGACGATCTCCAAAAAACTTAAAAGCATCTACTATTAGTGATGAAATTATCCTTGCCCGCA
Organism: uncultured Legionella sp.; assembly: GCA_945952115.1. GTDB lineage: Bacteria > Pseudomonadota > Gammaproteobacteria > Legionellales > Legionellaceae > Legionella. The sequence continues at coordinate 5,671 of CAMFHA010000113.1, forward strand.
AAGGCAAAGCGTTTGCAGTATCCTTAAAAGATCGCTCAGCAATTGCTCTCGCAGGCCATGCAGGAAAAGCATTTTGGTTTGACAAAACTAATGGAGGGTTTATTACTACAAATTATTATTATAACACCTACCCTCAGTGGGTTACCCAGTGGAATAATGATTATCAACCTAAAGATTTTACTTGGAATTTAAGTAAGCCCAAAGAATATTATCAGAATGCTAATACCCCTGTTTTTCCACAACAACTTAAAGCATTCAAACAAGGCTTTCCTCATCAAATAGCCAATGCACCATCAGAACAATATTTCAAATTTTTATCAAAAACACCGAAAGCAGATCAATTAACAGCTGATTTTGCAGAACATTTATTAGCCGCTGAACAACTAGGAAAGACAAAGAACAAAACTGATTATCTCGGTATTAGTTTTTCCGCTGTAGATGCTATTGGTCATCAATTTGGCCCCAATAGTCTTGAAGCAGAAGATAATTTATTAATGCTGGATCAAACTATTGCTCATCTTTTACAAAGTCTTGATAAGCAAGTAGGTCTTGACAATGTACTCATTGTATTAACAGCTGATCATGGAGTAGAAGACAGTCCTTCTTATTTAAAAATGCACCACATTGCAGAAATTCAACCTTTAAATATTCCAGAAACAAGCCAAAAAGTCATTCACTTTCTTAAAGAACGCTATCAATTACCCGAAAATACCTTAATGGCTATTTCTCCTCCTTATCTCTATTTAAATCACGATATTATTTCTGCTCATCAACTCAATTTAACTGCTGTTAGCCAAAATGTAGCAGAGCTATTAGCTCATCAACCAGGCATATTTAAAACATACACTTTGCCAGCTATTGCTATAGAAAAAGATTGGCTTACAGAGAAAGTTAACCGCATGGCGTACCCTTATCGTTCAGGCGATGTTTATTTAGTACAACCACCCTATCAATCACTAGGAGCACACAGTGAAAACCGAGTCACTCATGGCAGTCCTTGGCAATATGATAGTTATGTTCCTTTATTGTTTGTGAATTCCCGATTTAAGCCACAACAAATAGCTCGTCCAGTTTTTACTACTGATATAGCCACTACGCTGGCGGCTTTATTGATGATTAAACCGCCCTCAGCAGCTGTAGGAGAGCCTTTGCTAGAAGTACTAACTGCATTTTAATCTACACAGTTGTTGCGCCAAAATATAACCATAGAGCCATACAATTGGACTTATTGATTTATATTATGCTTAGTCAACTGTGCTTTAATCTAAGGTTTACATTGAATTTAATCTTAAAAACCCTTACTATTTGTACAAAATTTTCAATAATACAATTATGAACAAACAAGCAATTATTATAGGGATTTCCGGACCCTCTGCTTCTGGAAAAAGCCTTTTAGCTAATACTCTTGTTAGTGAACTAGGATCTGATCAAGTCGTTGTTATCTCTGAAGATGCTTATTATAAAGATAATGGCCATCTTCCTTTTGCTGAACGAGAGAAAATAAATTACGATCATCCTGAGTCCTTTGATCATGCTCTACTTTGTGATCATTTGCGTCAATTGCGAATGGGACAATCTGTAGAAATACCTATTTATTCTCATTCAAAACATTTACGCTTACCTGAAACTCGCACAGTCGGTAAACATGCCATTATTGTTCTTGAGGGTATTTTATTATTTACAGATAAAATTTTACGTGAATTGATGGATATTCGAATTTTTATGTCCACTGCATTGGATGTATGTCTTATCCGTAGATTAAAGCGAGATGTAGTTGAGCGTCATAGAACCTTTGAATCAGTTGTACATCAATACGAAACTACTGTACGCCCAATGTATTTACAATTTATCGAACCATCAAGTAAATATGCTGATCTCATTGTTCCTCGAGGAGGCGAAAATCGAATTGCAATTGAAATGATTCAAGCCAAAATGCGTGAATTATTAGCAATGCATACCAGTCAAAGATAAACTGTAAGGAGATTAATGTGGGTTTTTTAGCTGGAAAAAAAGTTTTGATTATTGGTCTAGCAAGTAATCGCTCTATTGCCTACGGTATTGCTAAAGCAATGCATGAACAAGGTGCTGAGTTAGCCTTTACCTATCAAAATGAAAAACTACAATCCCGTGTAGAAACTATGGCCAATGAATTTAATTCAACACTAACTTTTCCTTGTGATGTAGCTAGTGATAGCGATATTCATAATCTTTTTACTAATTTAAAACAACATTGGAATAAATTGGATGTTCTAGTGCATTCTGTTGCTTATGCTCCAGCTGATCAAATTAGTGGCGATTTTATTAGTTCAGCAAACCGGGAAGGGTTCCGGATTGCTCACGATATTAGTGCCTACAGTTTAGTTGGCTTAGCTCAGGCAGCTTTACCTATGATGGAAGGAACTCAAGGTTCAATTCTTACATTGAGTTATTATGGTGCAGAAAAAGCGGTACCTAATTATAATGTAATGGGTATTGCTAAAGCGAGTTTAGAAGCATCTGTTCGTTATTTAGCAGCTAGTTTAGGTTCAAGAGGATTACGAGTTAATGCAATCTCTGCTGGCCCTATTAAAACTCTAGCAGCAGCCGGCATTAAAGATTTTCGTAAAATTCAAACAGCCTATGCTCAAGTTACACCGCTTCAAAGAAATGTGACCGCAGAAGAAGTAGGTCATGCAGCCGCTTTTCTTTGCTCTAATTTAGCTTCGGGGATTACAGGCGAAGTAGTTCATGTTGATGCAGGCTATCACGCTGTATCAGGATCAATTGAAAGCTAGCTATATAAGTACTGTCAACCAGGTAAACGCATAATAGTGCGATAAAGAACAACATTGCCTACGTTCCACGCTTTATGCTTCCAATTAGCCTTAAGTTTTTGTTGACTATAAAGTCCGTTCATG
>CAMFHA010000114.1 GCA_945952115.1 uncultured Legionella sp.
ACGAAGCTGCGGAATGTCGGGACGAAGCAATTTGCCTCTGCAGTAGAGTTTCGAAAGAAGTCTAATAGCGCATCATCACCTGCTCCTCTCCAAGCAAATTTCTCAAAAGTGTTAATAACTCATCGCTAGGATTTACATGCCAACTGGAAGGTACGTTTAAACTAGCTTTTGCCTCGTTATTATTATAAATAATTTGAATGCCGCATTTACCACTATGAGCCTTTAAAATTGATTGTAATGAAGGAACTAAAGCTTCACTAGATTGATTCAAACGAAGCTCCAGGCAACGAGCAAACTTCATTCGTGCTGCAGGAATAGTAAGTAATTGATTAGCAGACATTTTAATTCCTCCGCTATAGTCATCGTGAGAAACTTCTCCTTCAATAAGAAGCATAGTTCCTGTTGCCAAAGGAGAATTAAACGTCTCAAAAACCTCACTGAAAATAACTACATCAATTTTAGAAGTAGCATCTTCTAAGCCAAGAATTACTAACTGTTTCCCGCGCTTAGTTAATACTTTTCGAACACCTATCACTTGCCCACATAGAGTAACTTTTTTATGCATTGAAGGATTTAATTGACTTATAGGAATAATAAATTCTTTAAATTCACGGCGATATTGATCTGCTGGATGACCGGTTAAATAAAAACCTAATACTTCTCTTTCACTATCCAAACGCTGAGTTTCACTCCACGCTTTAACAACGACATAAGATTGCTCTTTTATTGAATCTTCTAACAGATCAAATAAATCAAATTGGCCACTCGATTGATTTTGTTGTTCTTTTTCAGCTACTTTTAATGCTTTTTCAATAGAAGCGGTCAAAACAGCTCGCTCGACATTCCATTGATCAAAAGCTCCACTTTTGATCAATGCCTCTAAAACTCTCCGATTGACTTTTCGCAGATCTAGGCGCTGGCAAAAATGAAACAAATCATTATAAGGTCCATTGTGTATGCGCTCCTCTATAATACAATCAATAGCAGATTCTCCCACTCCTTTTATAGCACCTAAACCATAGATAATAGTATTATCTTCTCTCACTGTGAATTGATAAGCTGAATGGTTAATAGAAGGAGGTAAAACGTTTAACTTCATATGAGCACATTCATCAATGAAGGTTACTACTTTATCAGTATTATCCATATCTGAAGACATTACTGCGGCCATAAAGGCAGCTGGATAATGTGCTTTTAACCATGCAGTTTGATAAGCCACAAGCGCATAAGCTGCGGAATGAGATTTATTAAATCCATAACCTGCAAATTTTTCCATCAAATCAAATATATAGGTAGCAACGTCCTTATCTACTCCTCTTAACGTTGCGCCCTCTGTAAAAATTTCTCTTTGTTTAGCCATTTCCTCAGGTTTTTTCTTACCCATGGCGCGACGCAATAAATCAGCTCCTCCAAGAGTATAATTTGCTAAAACCTGAGCGATTTGCATCACTTGTTCTTGGTATAAAATCACGCCATAAGTGGGTTTTAAAATAGGTTCTAAATCAGGATGAGGATAATTAACCGCCGCACGACCATGCTTTCTATCAATAAAGTCATCTACCATGCCTGATTGCAATGGGCCAGGACGAAATAGAGCAACTAAAGCGATGATATCTTCAAAACAATCAGGTTGAAGTCGATTAATAAGTTCCTTCATACCACGGGATTCTAATTGAAATACTGCCGTGGTTTTACATGCTTTTAATAAATCAAAGCTAAGCTCATCGTCGGTAGGAATTTGGCTAATATCAACCAAAGGCAGCCCTTTTTCTTGACATTGTTTATTCACTATTTTTAAAGCCCAATCAATAATAGTGAGCGTTCTTAATCCTAAAAAGTCGAATTTTACTAGGCCAGCGGCTTCTACATCGTCTTTATCAAATTGACTTACTATTTGAGTCGAACCTTCTTCACAATAAATTGCTGTAAAATCCGTAAGCTTAGAAGGGGCAATCACCACGCCTCCAGCATGTTTTCCCGCATTTCGCGTGATGCCTTCTAGTTTTAAAGCTAAATCAATAAGCTCTTTTACATCTTCTTCTTCATCGTATCGTCTTTTTAACTCTGGTTCTTGCTCTAAAGCTTTACTTAAAGTAATCCCTATTTCAAAAGGAATTAATTTTGCTAATTTATCTACAAAGCCATAAGGATGGCCAAAAACTCGTCCTACGTCTCGTATTACCGCTTTCGCAGCCATTGTTCCAAAAGTAATAATCTGAGATACGCTTTGTCTACCGTATTTTTCAGCCACATAATCAATAACCCGATCTCGACCTTCCATGCAAAAATCAATATCAAAGTCAGGCATAGAAACACGTTCTGGGTTTAAAAAACGCTCAAAGAGCAATTCATATTCCAAAGGATCTAAATCTGTAATTTTTAAGGCATAGGCAACTAAAGAGCCTGCACCCGATCCTCGACCAGGGCCTACAGGCACTCCATTATTTTTAGCCCATTGAATAAAATCAGCCACAATTAAAAAATAACCAGCAAAGCCCATACTATTAATAACATTTAGTTCAATTTCTAAACGTTGTTCATACTGTGCTTTATCTATATCAAGATTGTCAGATGCTTTATTGCGAGCAATATGTTCCAAACGCTCTTCTAAACCAAGCTCAGATAAATGAGATAAATAATTTTCAACAGTTGAGCCTTCTGGAATAGGAAAATTAGGAAGATAATTGTTACCTAAATTTAATTTAACAGTGCATCGTTTAGCTATTTCTATTGTATTGAGTAAAGCACTTGGTAAATCAGCAAACAATCGCTCCATTTCTTCTGCTGATCGCAAATATTGTTGTGCACTATAGTGTTGTTCGCGCCGTGGATCAGCTAATGTTAGTCCTTGGTGTATGCAGACTCTCGCTTCATGTGCGTCAAAATCTTCTTTATTGATAAAACGCACATCATTTGTTGCAACTAGAGGTAATTGAAGCGTTTGGGCTAAAGCAATCAAATGCTCATTATATAGAGCTTCTTCAGCCCTACCGGTTCTTTGGATTTCTAAATAAAAGCTATTGGGAAATAAACTGTGCCAATGCAATGCACGTTGTTTTGCCAGATCAAGATCATTAGCAAGAATTGCTTGACCTATATCGCCTGCTCTTCCTCCCGACAAAACAATTAATCCTTTAGAATACTCTCCTATCCATTCTAAGTGTACTCTTGGTTGCCCCAGATATTGTCCCTCTTGATAAGCTTTTGACACCAGGCAAGTTAAATTAGTGTAGCCTTCACTATTAAGGCATAAAAAGACTAAAGAATATACAATTTCTGGATTTTTAGGATCGTGACAAGGTAATTCAGCTCCAATAATCGGTTTAATACCTAAATCTACTGCATTTTTAAACAATTTAACTGCTGCAAATAAATTACAATAATCTGTTACCGCAACAGCAGACATTCCACGTGCTAACACTGATTTCATTAAGGGTTTAATTCGGACTAAGCCATCTACAAGAGAAAATTCTGTATGCACACGTAAATGCACAAAGCGTTGTTGCATTATTTTTACCATTAAAATAATTAGGACAGGTACAGTTTACACATAACTTTGATGAGGATCAAAAGCATCACGAACAGCATCTGCAAATAAATTGATAGCCAGAACTAAAACAAACATAAATAAGAAAGCAGCAAATATAGGCCACCATACTAAAGGTTCTCGAGCTAATTCAAGACGCGCACTATTAATCATATTACCCCAACTAATAGTCATAGGCGAAACACCTACTCCAACATATGAAAGCACGGCTTCTGCCATTACTAAAAAACTAAAATCTAAAACCAGAGTAATAATGACGATGTGCATCACATTGGGAAGCAAATGCCTTCTGATTATAGTAAACCAATTACTTCCTAAGGCTTTAGCAGCCATTACATAATCAACTTCTCTTAGTTTTAAGGTTTCTGCTCTTAATAAACGACATAAACTAGTCCAACTAGTAACTCCTAAAATAAAACACAAAGCCAGTAAACGTACATCAGCACTTTCTGCTAAAGTTTTAAATTGTTCTGGATGGGAGGTAATATAAGCTTGTAAAGATAAAACAGAAGCAGTGATTAATAATACTCCAGGAATTGAGCTTAAACTAGTATAAATATACTGTATAACATCATCAATCCAACCACCAAAATAACCAGCAATAATTCCTAAAAAGACTGCCAGCGGCATCATAAATAAGGTAGTTAATAATCCAATAATAAGACCTGTTCGAATACTTTTAAGACTAAAATAAAAAATGTCTTGTCCTATTTGACCTGTACCCAAAATATGAAAACTACGCGACAATTTATAGGAACATAGTATTAAAAAAATCAAAATACTCAATGTTATTAATACACTATAACCAGAACTACTTAGATAGTAGATTTTTTTATTCGTTAATTTATTAATAACTAAGTTAACCAACCAAAAGAGAGCAATCATCACGCCGCAATAATATAATGCATGCAATACATCGTTCTTTATAATCCTAGCTTTATCTTTCCCTGTTTTAATAAAAATAGGCACATAATCTAAACGAGGATAAATTTGCTTCATCACGCCATGGTCCATTTGAGCTTCACTGATGTATAGGTTTAATGCCATAGGAGCTGAATAGGTTTTTTCATATACCGAACCAATGGGAGCAACTAATCTATCTAACAAAGAATCTGTCTCATTATTATATTCCGTATTAAAATGAATTGAATCTAAAATAGCGACTACTAAAAAAAATACTAATACAATCCCAGCACTAAGAGCTAATGGTTTATGCGCAATAATTGAAAAAGAATTACGAACCTGTTGACGCCGTAAACTCAATAAAGTTAAGCCTATTCCTAGGCTCAATATCATTAAAAAACATTTATCAGTCCATAAAAAATCAAAATGCATTCTGTTCTCTTTTTATTTATTTTAATCGAACTCGAGGATCAACTAACAGGTATGAAAAATCGGTTAAAACTAGACCAGTTATATACAAAATAGACCCAAGAAATACCATTGCTCTCACAATAGCAAAGTCTTGTTGTTGAATGGCATCAATAATATAGCTGCCTAATCCTGGAACTCCAAAAAAAGACTCTAAAACTAAACTTCCCATAAACAGTGAAGGAATAATCACCACTATACCTGTTAAAATAGGCAGCATTGCATTTTTTAACACATGTTTAAACAAGACAACTCGTTCTGATAATCCTTTAGCGCGTGCAGTTTTTACATAATCTTTATTTATTTCTTCTAAAAATAAAGAACGATACCATCGTGCTCCTGAGCCTAACTCCCCTATTACTGCCACTACAACAGGTAAGATAATAAACTTTAACGCTTGTAGGCCATCAGCATAGCCTGATATCGGCACTAACCGTAATACTTTACCAAAAATATATTGCCCACCAATAATATAAAATAAGCTTGAAATAGACATTAGAATAATACAAATAATTACTCCCGTTATATCAAGATAAGTACTGCGGAAAAAAGCCATTCCCATAGCAAAAACAATGTTAGTTAAGATATCAAATAATAAAACAGGTAAAGCAATTGCAAAGCTTGGCCACATTCGATAATGAATATCTTGACTAATATCTCGGCCTGCATCGGACATACCAAAATTAAAAGTAAATAACTTCATCGACTTTTGAAAGAATAAAGTATCTGTAAATTGGCTTATACCTATTTTTTTTTGGTTAATAAATAAAGGCAAATCATAATCATGCGCAACTTTCCAATCTTCTACTTCCTCTTGACTAACATGCTTATGACCTAAATGCATACGAGCAATATCATCTGGCGTATTCACCATAAAAAATAAAGCAAAGGTTAATAAATTAATACCAAAGAGAATGGGAATTGCATAAACTAATCGACGAATTAAATAATTAATCATTTAATAGCCCTCCTTGGTGCAGCTAAATTCTCTTTTTTGTAATAAATAATTACTAGTGGCATAATTAACAAACATACAAAGCCACATAACAAACCCAATGGCCAAATAATGGCTTGATTCCATTCTCGTCTTAATTTGTTACGCTCATTTACATTAATTGCAACATATTTTAAAGTACTTAAATACATACTATTGGCTTGATAATTAGCAAGCCAATCTTGTGTCAAATCGAATTGCTCTTGATGCATTCCCCAGACCCACGGTGCATCATGACGAACAATTTCTAACATCTGATCAATAAGCTTTTGCCTTTGTGCATCATTGTCACGATTTTTCATTAACTCAAATAAGCGATCAAATTCAAGGTTATTATAATTGGCTGCATTTTCACCCCCATACTTTACTTTAGAATTGCGGCTGTATAATTGGAAAAAGAAATTTTCTGGATCAGGGTAATCTGCATTCCAACCCCAGCTAAAAATTTGAGTATCTCCTGTACGCATTTTTTCTTGAAAGCGGTTATAAAGAGTAGGCTGAACATTTAAATCAATACCGATGGCAGCAAATTGCTTGCGCATCCAATCTAACATTGCCTTGTCTTCAGGACCGCCTGAAGTGGTTACATCATAATTTAGAATCAGCGCTTTTTTAGTTTTAGGATCTATTCCTCCTGAATAATCCGCTTCTTTTAATAATTGCTTCGCATCCTCTAGAGAACGTCTTTGAGCAGCACCATTGATCCACTGATAAACATAGGGATTAATTCCCTCTTCCCCTTCCTTATAACCATAAATACCTGGAGGTATTGGACCTTGAGCTGCACGTCCACGACCGTTATAAAAAATAGCTATATTTTCATCATAATTAACTGCGATTGAAATGGCTAAACGTAATTTTCTTGCTCGTTCACTTTTACCACCAACCACAGGATCGAGCATATTAAATCCCAGATAATAAATGGACGGTTCTAAAGTTTGGATAAGGTGCATTTTTTTATCTCGCATTTCCTGACTTAAAACAGGTTTACCATAGCGATTGATATGCAAAGCTTGATCAAAACTATCTGAACTAACAGCTGAAGCATCATAATAACCTTGTAAAAATTTATTCCATCGAGGAATAGATTCTTTTTCTAAAGTATAAATAGCTCTATCAATTAGAGGTAAGCGTTTTCCCGCATAAGGTGAAGGTTTTTGTGGCCTAGCATTAGGACTATATTCTGGAAAAAATACCGGTCTAAAATTGGGATTTTTTTCTAAGAGCATTGCACGATTTGGATTATTTTCCAATAACATAAAAGGACCAGTTCCTACTGGATACCAACTAAAACTTAGATTTTTATCATCCATAGTATATTGAGAATAAAATAAATCGGCTTCCCAAGGAACTGGCGCAAAAAAAGGCATAGCTAGCCAAAATAAAAATTGTGAATACTGGCCTTTTAAAGTAATTTCGAAAGTATAGTCATCTATCTTTTTAATTCCTTGTAAAGGAAATACGCGTAAATCAATATATTGCCCCTCTCTCAATTTTGGAAGCGCTTTACCATAATCAGCAAATCCAACAATATAATCACTCATTAAACCGTAAATAGGCGAGCCAATAGAAGGATTAGCTAAACGCTTAATTTGATAGATGAAATCATCAACTACTAATTCACGAGTGCCCACATGCTTAAAATCTCTAAGTTGATTAATATGATGATCACTAAGATAGGAGTCGCTTAAATGATGATATAAATAGTCTCCTTTTTTATTTTTAGCAAAAGCAGGATGTGGTTGAAATAAAACCCCTTTTTGTATTGAGATAGTATAAACACTATAAGCTGGTTTTATTCCTTCTTCTGGCTTTATTATTTCACCTTGTTCATTTAAAAATCGCAATTGAGGCAGGGCCTGAGCAATTAAAGGAGCTAATTGATAAGGGCGATCTTGATAATGATACTCCAATAAAGGTTCATAAATTTGTCCGATAAAGAGATATTCATTCGCGGAATAAGAACGCGCAGGATCTAGAGTTTTTGGTTGCTCTGTAAATGAAGAATAATAATTAGCTTGCTTGGCTTGTTCTGCCGGATAAGGATTATTAAAAACCCAAGAAAAAGCATAGAGCTTAATTGATATTATTAATAGGATTATTATTCTAATTAAAACCATCCAAGGCTCTAGTTTTTTATTGTTAATATTATCCTAGAAAACGCAGTTGAATCTACTATGAGTGTCTACTGCACTGATTGTTCAAGAGATTTTGATGATTTTTTACTTCACCGTATGGGTGATACGCTTTCAGTAAAAAATCATCAAAATCTCTTGAGCAATCAGCACATTAAACACTCTCGCTACGATTCAACTGCGTTTTCTAGGATTATCAAAACCTCAAGGTCGAGGCAAAAGAATGTTTTAACCTAGAAGTTGTTGCTTATCAACTGAAATTTTAAGATGGTACCCGATCTCGAGTTTAGCCATTTTTCCCTAATCCGTTCGCCCCACTGCCATTAAGTTAAGGAATTTCACATCGTAACCGTTCGGGCTGAGGAGGCCTTTAGGCTCTCTCGAAGCCTTTCATTGTAACGCTTCGAGACGTGTGCTTACGCACACTCCTCAGCGCGAACGGCTATAAA
>CAMFHA010000115.1 GCA_945952115.1 uncultured Legionella sp.
GCTACGCACGCTCCTCAGGGCGAACGGATTAGGGAAAAATGGCTAAACTCGAGTACTTACTAAATGGTGCTTTTATGTTAAAATATTCTCATGTTTGAGTAGATTTTTCACCAGTGGGTTTTAATGAACCAGTCAGATACTATACAACGTTTTATTTTTGAACATGAAAATATTCGAGGGGAAGTAATTCATCTTGAGCATACCTATCAAGCCATTATTAATCAACGTCCCTATCCACCGATGGTTCAAAATTTACTTGGTGAAGCAATTATTTCCTGTTTACTTTTAGCCAGTAGCATTAAATTTGAAGGCAGCCTCAATTTACAATTTCAAGGCGATACCCGTTTACCCTTGCTTTTAGTTCAATGTGATAATGAGCTTAACGTCAGAGCATTTGCACATTATAAAGAAGCTTTAGACATTTCAGATTATGCCCACGCTTTTTTAGAAGGACAAATGGTCTTAACTATTAATCAATATAATCAGACCAAAAACTATCAAAGCATGGTTCCCATCCAATCCACTTCTATGAGCGAAAATTTAATGGCTTATTTTGCTCAATCAGAACAAATAGCTACGCGCGTGTGGCTCGCGGTAAATGAAGATAAGGCAGCGGGTATGTTATTGCAATTAATGCCTGGTCAAGATACACAGCAACGCGAACAATTCTGGGAATATGCCGTACAATTGGGTCAAACCGTCAGTGAACAAGAGCTTTTAAATCTTGATAATGATACACTCTTATATCGTCTTTATAATGAAACTGACTTAAGATTATTTGAACCACGCCCGACTCATTTTAAATGCCGCTGCTCTCCTGAAAAAATGAAACAAGTCATTACTATTCTTGGCGAACAAGAGGCGCAAGATATAATTAGAGAAAAAGGGGTTGTAGATATCCACTGTGATTTTTGTAATCAAAAATACAGCTTTGACCCCATCGATATTACCTTGCTTTTTCATCAAAATTACTGAAGGGGTAAATCTGAAGGAGAAATAACCCCTGAATCCATTTGAGAAAATTGTAAAAACTCACCTCTCATGGCTTGTAAAATTTGTTGTAAACTAATAAATTGAGCGCTTAGTTGAAAATATAAAGCCGCTGTTTCAGGTTCATGAAGCTCCCCCACAGATAAATAAGCAGCTTGTCCCATATCAGAAAAATAGCTCAAACTAACATGTCTTTTTTCTGCTATCCCAGGAAATAAACCACAAAACAATAAACTTTTATCACCGACTTCTCGCAATAACTCAACTTGCTGAGGACGCGATTTATGAATTGATTGCAAAAAATCAAGTGCAACTACAGATTCTATCAATTTGGTGCCTTGCGTAAAACGCATCAGAAGAAATACAAGATAACTTTCGGTATTTTCATTTAGAACAAGTCGAGTTGCAGCTTGGGCTTCATTCACCAAAGCATGCCATTGACTAATATCAGTGGGATGTAAGATTAAATGCTTCATAAATACCCCCTTATTTGCTCTCCCAGCCCAACATACAACGTGTGCATCAATATTTATTTATTATTAGTTAGTTATATTATAGTACGAAAGTAAAGAGATAGTATGCACAATAGCGTTTATACAACGATTTCTATGGGATTTAGATCTCTCTTAGTGTATAATGATAAATCTATGAACAAACTCCTCACTTATTTTTAATACATTCTTGTTATTCCAATAAAAGGTTATTTATGATTGAAAAGATTCGCAATATTGCCATTATCGCTCACGTGGACCATGGCAAAACAACCCTTGTAGATAAATTACTACAACAAACTGGCACTTTAAATGAAAGAGCACCGACAGTTGAACGAATGATGGATTCTAATGCCTTAGAAAAAGAACGCGGCATTACTATTCTTGCCAAAAACACATGCGTTTATTGGAATGGATATCAAATTAATATCGTCGATACTCCAGGACATGCTGATTTTGGTGGCGAAGTGGAACGCATCTTGTCTATGGTTGATAGTGTACTCTTACTTGTAGATGCTGTGGATGGACCAATGCCACAAACTCGTTTTGTCACCCAAAAAGCCTTCGCGCGTGGTTTAAATCCTATTGTAGTAATTAATAAAATTGATAGGCCAGGAGCTCGGCCTGACTGGGTTATCGATCAAGTATTTGATCTATTTGATAACTTAGGCGCAAATGATACTCAGCTTGATTTTCCTGTGGTCTATGCTTCTGCTCTTAATGGGTATGCTCAATTAAAATTAGAAGAACAAGCAAGCAATATGGATGCGTTATTGCAAACTATTGTGGATCAAGTATCTCCTCCTGATGTAGATGAAGAAGGGCCCTTCCAAATGCAAATCAGCTCTTTGGATTATTCTTCCTATGTTGGAACGATTGGTATTGGACGCATTACTCGCGGACGGATTAAAGCAAAATCACCCATTAAAATAATTGATAAAGACGGCAATATACGCACTGGACGTCTGTTACAACTACTAGGTTTTAAAGGTCTTGAGCGAATTGAAGTTGAGGAAGCTGGTGCTGGTGATATTGTAGCGATTACTGGTATTGAAGCCTTAAATATTTCCGATACCGTTTGCGATCCTAATAACGTAGAAGCACTGCCACCACTGACGGTAGATGAACCAACTATTAGCATGACGTTCCAAGTGAATGATTCACCCCTTGCAGGACAAGAAGGAAAATACATTACCTCACGTAAAATTAAAGAACGTTTAGATACAGAGCTACTGCATAATGTGGCACTAAAAGTAGAAATGGGAGAGGATCCAGATAAGTTCAGAGTCTCTGGACGAGGTGAGTTGCATTTATCTATCTTGATAGAAAATATGCGCCGTGAAGGTTATGAGTTAGCTATTTCTAAGCCTGAAGTGATTATCAAAGAAGTGGATGGTGTTCGTGAAGAGCCCTATGAGCGCGTAACTGTTGATGTAGAAGAGGCTCATCAGGGAACGATTATGGAAAAATTAGGTGAGCGTCGAGGTGAGATGCAAGATATGGTTCCTGACGGCAAAGGCCGTGTTCGTTTAGATTATATGATCCCCACTCGAGGTTTAATTGGTTTTCATAATGAATTTTTGTCTGCTACTTCAGGAACGGGGTTGATGTATCATGTTTATGATCATTATGGACCTGCGATCAAAGGCCGTATTGGAAAACGTCTTAATGGAGTAATGATTGCTAACTGTTCAGGAACTGCGCGCGGTTTTGCTCTGTTTAATTTACAAGAACGTGGTCGTTTATTCTTAGAGCCACAAGCTGTTTGCTATGAAGGAATGATTGTAGGTATTCATGCTCGTGATAATGACCTAGTAGTGAATGTAACCAAAGAAAAACAATTAACCAATATGCGCGCATCAGGAACAGATGAAAATATTATTTTAACTCCTGCACTTAAATTTACTCTAGAGCAAGCTTTAGAATTTATTGATGATGATGAGTTGGTTGAAGTCACTCCAATGTCCATTCGTTTACGTAAAAAAGAATTAAAAGAACATGAACGAAAAAAATCTTCACGAATCTCTAATAATGATGAATAATAAACACTATGAAAGCATCTTTTCAACGCGTTATTTTATATGCTCGGCAACATAGAGCGAATCAAGAAGTAAGCGAAAGCTTACTTCGTTTGCTTGATTTTTTAAAAACGAGAAAGATTGATGTTGTTCAAGATATTGATACAGCAAATAGTTTCGCTCTAAAAACGCCTATTTTAGAGCGCGAAAAGATGGGCGATAAAAGCGATCTTATTGTAGTCGTCGGCGGTGATGGAAGCTTACTCTCTGCAGCACGCATGGCTATTCAGGTAAATACGCCTGTTATTGGAGTTAATCGCGGGCGGCTTGGTTTTTTAACGGATATTCTTCCACAAGATATTGAAACTCAATTAAGTGATGTTTTAGAGGGCCAGTATGAAGAAGAATATCGATTTTTATTAAAAACCTCTATCGGTGATCATCAACATACTTATTTTGAGGGCGATGCTTTAAATGATGTAGTCTTAGGACGTGGTAGCGATACACATCTTATCGAATTCGATGTCTACATTAACCAACAATTAGTAAGTCATTTTCGCTCAGATGGGATGATATTATCTACTCCTACAGGCTCTACTGCTTATGCACTTTCTGCTGGAGGGCCTATCATGCATCCTCAACTTAATGCTATTGTTTTAGTTCCTATGTTTTCGCATAGCTTAAGTTCAAGACCATTAGTAATCGATGGAAATGCACAAATTGAGTTGTTTATTAGTACATTCAATGAACATGATTTACGAGTAAGTTGTGATGGTCATGAATCACGGATGGTTAAACCAGGGCAAAAAGTGGCTATCAAAAAAAATAGCAATCAATTGCGTTTATTACATCCTGTAGGCTATCACTATTATGATACATTACGTAGCAAATTAGGTTGGGAATCAAAACATCAGGGATAATATCATGCTAACTACCTTGTGCATCGAACACTTTGCGATTGTTAAACAGCTCGAGTTAGATTTTAAACAAGGAATGACTGCCTTCACTGGGGAAACCGGTGCAGGAAAGTCAATTATGATTGATGCTTTGATGTTAGTGTTGGGAGGTCGAGCAGATGCTTCCGTTGTTAGACCTGGCGAACAACAATGTGATATAACCGCTAGCTTTACCTTTGATAATCACTCAGAACCTGCACAATGGCTTGCAGAGCATGATATCTCTTATAATAATAATGAACTCTATTTAAGACGTATTGTACATATTGAAGGACGCTCTAAATCCTACATTAATGGCCACCCTTTTCCTTTGCAAAAAGTAAAAGAATTAAGTGAAAAACTAGTACATATTCATGGGCAACATCAACATCAAACGCTCATGCATCACCAAACGCACCGCCAACAACTTGATGTTTATGCGAATCATTCACAACTGCTTGATGAAGTAGCACAACTGTACAAACAACTCCAAAATATAAAAAATGAAATTGAACGCATAGAAAATCAAGAACAGCAAAACGATCGAATCAAATTATTAGAATTTCAAATTGAAGAGTTGCAAGCACTTAATTTGCAAGAAGATGAGTTAATTCATTTGAATCAAGAACATCAATTGTTACATCACGCTAAAGAATATCTTGAAAGCAGCCAACAAATTCATTATTTACTTAATGGTGATGAAGAACCCACCATTTGCTCAATTTTAAACCAAGTAATAAGTGTCCTTTCCTCAATGCCTACTGAGCATCCTACTATTAACAATGTATTTGAGTTATTAAATGGCGCGTTAATACAATGTGAAGAGGCAACGAGTGAAATACAGCACTTTGCCAACCAAATTGCCCTTGATCCAGAGCGCCTTATTACCATTGAAGAACGAATAAGCGCTATTCATCACTTGGCACGTAAATACCATATTGATGGCAGTCAATTAATGGGACATATCCACAATTTAAATGAAGAGCTCCAGCAACTTCAAAACAACAAAACTCGTTTAAGTCATTTAAATGAAGAATACGAACAGCTTTTATTACGTTACCACACAGCAGCAGATCGCTTACATAACTCTCGCCATCAACATGCATTGAAGTTAGGACAAGAATTAAGTGCTCATATTCAACAATTAGGGATGCCCAAGGGATGGGTCGAATTAGAGTTAACTCCATTAGATCGTATTCAACCACACGGAAAGGACAAAGTTGAATATAAAGTATGTACTAATCCGGGTATGATGCCAGACAGTCTTAGCAAAATTGCATCTGGCGGAGAATTATCTCGTATTAGTTTAGCAATTCAGCTTATTACTGCCCAAAGAGGATCAACTCCTACCCTATTATTTGATGAAGTAGATGTAGGTATAGGTGGCGCAACTGCTGCCCTAGTAGGACAAATGCTGCGTAAATTAAGCAATCGTTTACAGGTATTTTGTGTTACTCATCAACCCCAAGTTGCGGCTTCTGCTCACCATCACTTCATGGTAAAAAAGCAAAGCGACTCTCAACAAACTTATACAGAAATACTGTCTTTACAACCAGAAGAGAAAATAGATGAACTTGCACGAATGATTGGAGGCTTGACTATCACTGCCCAAACACGCTCACATGCAAAAGAATTGCTTCTATATGCCACTGATGTATGATTTTATTTTTAATCAAAAAGAGCAAATTCAATCTTTTTTTGTTCTAAAACAAATAATTTTTAAAAAATTTAAAAAAAAACAATAAAAAAACAGCACAATTAATAAAATAATGCTATAATGATCGAGTAACAATTTAGGAATATAACATGTCAGATAAAATTCGCGGTACAGTAAAGTGGTTTAATGAGTCCAAAGGTTTCGGTTTCTTAGAAAGCGGTGGTAAAGATTATTTTGTACATTTCAGTGCAATTCAAGCAGATGGGTTCAAAACTCTTGCTGAAGGCGCAACTGTATTGTTCAAAGCAAGCAATGGCCAAAAAGGTCCACAAGCAGAAGAAGTCGAATTAGTTTAATTTTTTATAATCGCCTTGGTTCTAATAAGATAATTTATCTTATTCATAACCAGGGCGATTTTTATTTAGCAACATCACCCTTCTCAGGTTAAACCAAGATCCTACAACTAAATTAGTTTTTGCTTTTAAAAAATTTCACAAAAAGAATCTTTGATAACTGAGGATTAATTTCATTTTTACCTATATATTCTAGTATATACCCACATTTCTGATAAAAAGTAGTCGCTTGAAAGGCGCTAGTAATTACACTAATATTATTAAATCCCTTTCCAGTAAAACGCTCTTCTAGTACCGTCAATAGTTTTCGTCCATATCCATTTCCTCGATAAGAACCATCTACCCAGATACTATCAATAATGACTTCAGAAAAAAGAGTATATGCTTTAAGAATACCACAAACAGCGCCGTGTTTATTCGATAAAAGAATAGAAAAGCGTTTATAATTTACATCGATTTCAAGGGCGTTAGCATAAGAAAGACAACCTTTATTCAACTGTTCATCTAATTCAGGACTTAATTCATCCACAAATTGTATGCTCAAAAGCTCGTTCTCTTTACCTTCATCCTCAAACTGTTGTGTGTCAAATTTAAATAAATAACGCCTATTTTGTTGAGCTTGATCAATTCCTATTAATCCTTCGTGGTAATGTCCGCAAGTAAAAATTAAAATCGTTTTACGCCAAAAAGCTAAAGCTGCTGTATTCTCAGGAGCTATCGCAATTTCCCACTTTCCAGGATAAAGAGACCATAATTTCTCTGCAACAAACCGTCCTATACCCTTGCTTTGAAATTTAGCTAAAATAAAAAATTCACCAATATTCCAATCAGTAGCTCGCTCTAAGCCTTTTTTATTCAATAAAACAAAACCCGCTAGTTCTGTATTAACTTTTATTAAATAGGTTGAGCAAGTAGGATCTTCTAAATAAGTTTTAAAATTAAACTCGTCAGAATCATCAGCTGGACTTGTCCAATCCAGTAAACTAGAATTATCATAACGCGACAACTCATAAGTATAAAATCTTGCCATACTTTGCAGAAGTGAGTAATCCCGTAGGTTAGCTACCTGTATACTAATTTGTTGCTCAAGTTGGTTCATAAATACCTTACAAGGAATAATTAGATGAATAATAAAATCGCTGTTCTTATTGGTAGTTTACGCAAAGATTCATTAAATCGCAAAGTAGCTCAGTCTTTGATCTCTTTAGCCTCACAAGAGTTTAATTTAATAATTATTGAAATAAGTGAATTACCTTTATACAATCAAGATTTAGATGATGAGCAGCGAGCGCCGCAAGCTTGGCATTCCTTTCGACAACAAATCCAAGAATGTAACGCAGTGTTATTTGTAACCCCTGAATATAATCGCTCAATACCTGGGGCTTTAAAAAATGCTATTGATGTAGGCTCTCGCCCTTACGGACAAAGTGTATGGAATGCAAAGCCTAGCGCAATTATTAGTGTTTCACCCGGTGCTATAGGAGGCTTTGGAGCCAATCAACATTTAAGACAATCTCTTTCCTGTTTAAACATGCCCTTATTACCCCAACCTGAAGCCTATATAGGCCAAGCAGGATCTTTATTTAATGAAGAAAATCAATTAGTTAAGGAAGATACTAGGAAATTTTTTAAATCTTATATGGATAGTTTTGTTGCTTGGATTAAATTGAATACAAATTAATTAATTCAACGTTCTCCGAAATTTTTATATTCCTGTATTACATTTTGTAATCTTTAAGGGGCGTGCTAAATTCTTGGCAAAAAGTCAGATTTGCGCCCAGATTAAATAAAAAGAAGCAGGTAAAACACAGCATACATCGTAATCGTTCACGGAGTATGTAATTTACTAGTATTTAACGCTACGTCTTTCCCGCGAAGGCAGGAAACTATCTATAAATTTAGCATAGTGGTTGATTTTTGCATGGATTCCAGACTTCGCGGGAAAGACCTTTCAATTGGTCTTAAGTTTTTGTTGATAAATACTCAAAAGCACAGGTTTAATCCGTTCATGCTGAGGAGGCGCGTTAGCGCC
>CAMFHA010000116.1 GCA_945952115.1 uncultured Legionella sp.
ATGACAATTTTCAGTTATTGAAAACTTAGTATTTTGAAGTTTCTTGGGTATATTAGTGTCTTTGTCTTCATAAAACATGATGGCTTAATTAAATTTGGAAGTATTATGAAAAAACTAAACATAGATTTAAAAAGTTGCTATGGCATTCGCTCACTTCAACATACATTCAATTTTAGTGAAAGTAGCTCGTGTGTGATCTATGCTCCAAATGGTATTATGAAAACATCGTTTGCAAAAACTTTTCAAGACATTAGTGCAGATAAAAAACCATCAGATAGGATATTTAATGAGCGCGAGACTGTATGTTTAATATCAGACGAAAATGCAACAGCACTGACCAAAGAAAAAATCTTTGTTATTGAACCATATAATGAGGATTATCGATCTGGTAAAATTTCAACACTACTAGTCAACAAAACACTCAAAGAGGCTTATGATCGTATTCATCAAACTATCAATGAAAAGAAAGAACTCCTCATAAAAGAGTTAAAAATACATTCAGGAATAAAAACCAAACCCAATGATATATTGGCTGAAGTATTTACTCATGATCATAAAGAATTTTTTACAGCTCTTATTCGTATCCAATCAGAAGTAATAGCAAACAAAGAACCATTATTAGCCGAAGTCCCTTATCTCAAAATTTTTAATGATAAAGTCAGTGAATTCATTAAATCACCAGATTTTCGCCAAAAACTTGCTGACTATATTGCCATTTATGAGCAGCTAATGAGTTCCTCAACCTTTTTTCGAAAAGGAGTATTCAATCATAATAATGCAGCTGAAATTGCTAAAAACTTAAACGATAATGGGTTTTTTAAAGCTGAACACTCTATTAATGTAATGGCAGAAGGCAGTAAAAGAGAAATTAAAACTGAGAAAGAATTAGCTGCAATTATCCAACATGAAAAAGATGCAATTCTCAATGATCCTAATCTTCTCGCCTCTTTTGAAGAAATTGATAAAAAAATAAAAGCCAACAAGGAATTACGCGATTTCAGAGAGTACATAGAGCAAAATAAAACCATTATTCCCGAGCTAGATAATCCTGAGCGATTTAAGCAAAAACTCTGGATAGCATATCTCGGAAAAAGTATTGACGCGTATAAAGCGCTCATGAGCGAATATGCTAATGGAGTCGAAGAAAGTGATAAAATTATTGCTCAAGCAAAAGAAGAAGCGACTGCATGGCGTAAGGTGATTGAGATTTTCAATGATCGCTTTTCTGTACCATTTAAAATAAGCATGGAAAATCAAGCTAATGTTATTCTTAATAATGATGTTCCTTCTCTAAAATTTGAATTTAAAGATGAGGAAACAAACAAAACCGTACCTGTCAGAGAGCAAGATCTGCTTTGTGTTCTAAGTAATGGCGAGAAACGCGCTCTTTATATTTTAAATATAATTTTTGAAGCCGAAGCACGTAGAGAAGCAAAACAAGAAACTTTATTTATAGTTGACGACATCGCAGATTCTTTCGACTATAAAAACAAATACGCAATTATTGAATACCTAAAAGATGTTGCTGAAGAGAACTTTTTTTATCAGATTATTTTAACTCATAATTTTGATTTTTATAGGACGGTAGCAAGTAGATTAAATCTACCACGTGCTCATCATATGCATACAATTAAATCCGCTCGATCAGTCAGAATTGTTGAAGAAAAATATCAAAATAATCCTTTCACAACTTGGAAAAAAAATATTCATAAAAATAATGAGATGCTAATCGCATCAATACCATTTGTACGCAACTTGGCTGAGTATTGTGGCCTAAATGAAGCTTACAACAAACTAACTTCACTATTACATATTAAACCAGACACCAACGAAATAACGATTGAGATCTTAGAAAATGTTTTTAAAACCGTTTTAAAAGATAAAGCATCCCTCGATCTCAAAAACAAAAGTGAACCAGCTAAAGCCCTAATTTACCAAACTGCCGAAGCAGCTTTTAGTAAAGCCGAAGAAGATATAGATTTAGAGAACAAGATTGTTCTATCAATGGCGATTAGGCTTAAAGCTGAGGAATTTATGATTCAGAAAATTGATGATCAGGATTTTGTGGCCAACATACCAAACAATCAGACTATTCGATTAATTGAGGAATTTAATAAAAAATTTCCTCATGACATAGCCAACATAAAACTATTGGAACAAGTTAATCTTATGACTCCAGAAAATATTCACCTTAATTCTTTTATGTATGAACCTATTCTAGATATGGCAAATGAACATTTAAAAGAGCTATATCGAAAAATCAGTAATCTCTTAGAAAATCAATATTAGAAGGATTTTTGATCAACTATGACAGCATAGCTAAAAAAAAACGACCTGAGGATGTTAATTTGTTGATTTGAATTTTCGATGCAACAACATAAGGACTTCGTTATTATTGGCAATAAAAACTTGCTATTTTGACAAATAAATGCTCAAATTGCAGACTTTAATATTAACTGTATATCTCATTATGGCATTAGAAAACTATGATTTTTCAAATACAAGTCTTCCTATAGGTTTAACCCTCTTAAATTTACGTGGTGCCACTCAAAATCTAAGAGACTCAATAATTTCTAGTGATCCTGAACTAATTGTATCACGTCGTAAAGAGCTTTCTGAGGTAATTAGAAAATTAAGTGGTTTTTGCTATACGCAACTTATTAATGATTCTCTGGTTATTTTACGTCTGACTAATAACTTACAGGAAGCAATAAAAACCGCAATGACTACGCTGAATGACGCTTCTTCTCGTCTATCTGCAAATCTTGCACTGGCTTAAGAATCTTCATTAGTTTTTTTAATTCTTTTTTAAAACTTGATTTCGTTGCATGTAAAATTATTGCCCAAAGGTGATATTGATAGGCGCTACTTCTTTTCTTTTCAACTAGATGCAAATTATTTAATCCCTCTTGAAATTCAGTTAATGCTGGTTTTTTTAAATTTGATCGGTATTGTTTATCTGCCAGTTGTAATAATTGATTTTTTATTTTAGCTTTTTGAAAATAATCAAAAAACGTGCTTCTGACGAATTCTGTACGATTACTAGGTTTGTGCATTTGAGTATGGTAATGACTTGCCGGACTTGCATTTCCGACAATTTTATATTCAATTGTTATAAGACAATCATTATTACCTCTGTAGGTTTTTTCAATTTCTTCAAAAAACGATTGGATTGCTTGCTCAGCTTCTTTCTTAAAGGAGTCTAAGTCTTTTTGTGAGGTTTTTATAATCACCGGCATCGTTCTTATTTGATAGTCCTTATCAATTATCATGTAACTTATAGACTTATCACTTGAACTATCCCAACGAAATGCGGCAATGATGTCCATAACAATACTCTCCGTTGACTATTCAGTATGTGCTACATATATTGAGATACTCAATGTATGTATTACCATGATTGTCTTATTATAGTACATTTTGATCTTAAATATTTATCTGGCTGCAAGTATTGAAGGTAATCTTGCTGTGATACAAATGAGTGGTTTTCTTGTTTAAAGAACATTTAATCAAAGTTTAAGGTATTGATTGGGGGAAATAATTCACCGACCTCAATATCCAAACATTTAGCAATCTGAATAAGATTAAGAGCAGCAACATTACGCTCACCGCGCTCGACACCCCCCATATAAGTTCTATCTAGCCCTACTTCAGCAGCAAAACTTTCTTGTGAAAAGCCTTTTGCTTTACGTAGTTCACGAATTTGAGTGCCAAGTTTTATTAGTACGGGATGTTTTTTTCTCATCTCGTAAGGATAAATTTGGTATACTCATCGAACCACGGACTATGAGTATCATTACGGAGGATACATACCAATTAATTAAGAGTGAACTATGATGAAAAAAATTGAACTACTTTTTGTAATGCTATTGGCGATGTTATTTCAATCAGCGACTGCGCTAGCAGGAACGCCTAAAATACTTTTTTGTCCTGAAAAAATTGAATGCACTAAAGATAAAAGCATAAGCTCCTGTAAAGCTATTGGGAAGCACGTTGAATATTGGGGAAATGTCTATGAGGATAATACGGTAAAAAAAGGAGTTTACTTTTTAACCCAAGCAGAATCTTATTATCAATCTCCTTATACCTACCATACCAATAACTGTTTTTATTCTAATCCTGATTACTCACTGATAACTTTAGCGGTCTCCAATCCTGTTGAGTTTATCTGGGGTACATCATCTTGGGAGGCTTATCCACACCATGCCACAAAATGGCTCGAAGGGAGATACTCTATTTTTTGTCACAATAATAGCTTGCCTATGAGTCCTGAAGAATGCCCATTTAAACAAGTACCATTTATTAAAATTATAGGTAATGCAAAACTTGATATGATTTCCGCTTATGCCAATGGAAGTCTCATTGTTAACAAAGATGGTTCAATCAATCCACGCATAATAAATATGTATCAAGCTTGGGATGCTTGTTCTGATAATGGTTTGTGCACTATTAATTTTATAGCAACTATTGAAAGTGCGACTGTTAATATCGGTAACATAATTATTAACATGGATCATAAAATGAAAATAATGCATGTTGATTCTGATGCTACAACTGGGTTTAAAGTTTATCAAAAAGATAAGAACACTATTGAGATCAATGATCTAAATTAAGTAGCCCTTATAGTGAATGGAGTGCAAGGATATACGGATTTTTTAACTCTGTACACCCTTCTCTCCAGGCATTAGTCTACGCCTTCGATTACTTTCTCTTATAGCCTCACGTCCTGCTTCGGTCTTTGCTCCAGCGGACATTCCACCATGCAACTTACAACGTCCATTAATGGCCTTATCAAGGGTTATATTCCATACTGGCGGTGCTTTGCATGGTGTCCCTTGTCGAGTTTTAGCACCACATGTACCGCGATTTTTCCTTGGAATTTTTGGCTCATCAGCCCAAAGAGAAATACGTACATTAAAATCTTTATCCAGATATAAACAAGCCATAGCCCCCCCCTGAGTTATAAAGGTTATTTATTATAACCCATACCCCATGACGCGCGCCTGTTAAGACTGCACAAATTATCAATCACTTTTTGATTCGTTACTAAGCTCCGCTTCTATTTCTTCTACGCTAGGTAGGCTTGATTTAAACTCTTCAGGCAAAGATTGTGTAATCTGATATTCTGATACGCCTATCGGCTTATGCACATCACTCAATGAATATTCAACAACAAACTTGTCGTGGCTCTTGCACAACAATAAACCAATAGTTGGCTCGTCATGCTTACTTCTTAACTGAGCATCAACTGCTTTAATATAGAAATTTAACTTACCAATATGCTCTGGTTCAAAATCCACATTCTTTAGTTCTACGACAACGTAGCAATGTAATCGTGTATGATAAAATAAC
Source organism: uncultured Legionella sp. (assembly GCA_945952115.1). Taxonomy (GTDB): domain Bacteria; phylum Pseudomonadota; class Gammaproteobacteria; order Legionellales; family Legionellaceae; genus Legionella. The sequence goes on from CAMFHA010000116.1 coordinate 5,353, forward strand.
AAATCAATGAAGAAGTCACGCTCACCTACTTGGAGTGGCACTTGCCTGCCAATATAGGCAAAACCTGCGCCCAACTCTAAAAGAAATTGAGTAATATGCTCAACAAGTCCAAGTTCCAACTCTTTTTCATCATAGTCTTTTGCTAAACGTAAAAAATCAAAAATATAAGGATCTTTTAATGTCTGGTGGGCTAAATCAGACTGAGGCGCAGGAAGTGCTTTAGAAAAATTAGAAAGTGCTTTGCCTTCGCGCTGCCATAATTTACTTTCAATTTGGTGTGTTAATACGCTACGACTCCATCCGTATTCAATTGTATTTTTTACATAATATAAGCCTTCCTCAGCCGTTTGACATTGAGCAATAATAACTTGGTTATGTCCCCAAGGGATTTGCGTTAATTGGGCTACAGCTTGTAGCCCAAATTGAGCCTCACTAGACCAGAACGTAACCCATTGACGAATATACTTAATATTACGTTCTGAGAAACCTTTCATATCTGGAAATTCGGTCATCAGATCTCGGCTTAGCTGTTTGAGAAATCCAGCTCCCCAGGCAGTGTTTTTCTGCTTTTCAATAATCTGGTTACCCATCTCCCAATAAAACATGAGTAATTGTTGGTTCACAGCTAATGCAGCTTTTAATTGTGATTGTTTTACTTTTGTTTTCAGATCAGCAATCCACTGCTTATATTCACCATCATGTATGATGGTATTTTGATTATGTGCCATAAAAAATCTCAAATGTTAATCTATTAGACCTGTAGCGATAATACAGCACCCTAATCTCACTATGAATCACAAGAGATCATTATTTATAAATCGCCCCCTATTAAAAAACAATAACCGCTCTTACCAAGGAGTATCAATCAACCCTACGTTAGGGGGGGGCGAAATATGTCTTTGTGAGTATTTTATTATAATAATAAATGTATTGCAGCGACAAAAAACGCCCCCCTCATTTGCCAATCAATCTCCTGGCTTCATCTTTATTTTTAAGGTTTAACTCTTTGGCTATTATTTTATATCCCTTGCCCTCAGAATGCATAATTAAAGCCTTCTCTTTCAATAACGCACTCTTTTGTTCTTTTGCTAGCTGAATAGCTAGCTTTAAGCGGCTTACCATTGGCGTTGGCACACTAATTTCAAGCTCTCGCTCATTTTCTTTTCGTATAGCTACAGCATTAATGCCAATGTAATTAAGAATCTTTTGCACTGGAACAATAGGTTTAATAATAGAGATTGCTGAAGACTTAACGTAACGTTCAGGAATAAATCCAAGACCTACTAAAGGAGCACAATTTTCAGCCAACAAACCTCGGAAACGAATAATTTCTTCTTGACATAATATGCTGCTACTAATGAGATCTAATGTGATGCCGCTTGCTATAAGAATTTTTCGTTGCATTTCAGGATTTTTTACTGTCTGCTCAGGCTCTGCTCTTAACAGCTTAACAATTAACTCAAGCCGATCACATGCTACTTTCCTAGATGGAGTAAACCATAACTCTGCCGCTTCAGTAGTTACAGCTGCAATATTGTAATAATCCATGCAAATTCTTGCTTCGCAACTGAAATGCTCATCATCATCGCTGTATTCGTTCATTTGAAGAGATAAAGCCTCTTTCAGGCTTGGATGTGGTTTTGCTGCTATTAATTGTTGTTGGTATTCCTTAGTCAATTCTTCTGTAGATTTTAAGCCCTCTATTTTATCTTCAGTAGGCTGGTCTATAGTGACCGGAAGTTCATGTTTATCTCGTAATAATCCTAATAAAGCGGAAATAAATACCGTAGTGCTCTGTTTCTTTATAAATTCTATTTCAGCAGAAATTTTATCTATATCATTTGACTGACTACTTAACTGAAACCATGATATGGAACCAATATCTTTATAAAAACTAGTCATATAGAGATCAAATGAACGACAATACAAGCCTATATAGAACTCCTCAACATTTCTCCCTCTTTTTATCATCTGAATAGCATCCATAGGGCTTAACACCCACCCTCCAAATAATCCATAGCATTTTTTAAATCGATGATTAGGGTGAGTAACACTTACTCCTGTCCCTATAACGCTTGTATAAATAAGCGCATCAACAGTTAGTAAATTTTCATTAATTTTATTTATATAATTTTTTGATTTATCTATTATTTCTGCACCATCTTTTTGGATAAGGCATCGACTACCCGTTAGTAAAACAAGATGTCTTTCAGGATAGTTTTTTCTTAACTTATCAAAAAGATTAAATGCTGCTTTCTCTTTTTCCATAGCAACCAAAAATGGTTTGTATTGTTTTAAATCATCCTTCATTAATTTAATAGCGCGTGTTTGATAATGCATTGGGACTGTCGAAACTGATATAATTGATGTTTGCTCTCGTCTTGGATTTTCTACAATAACAAGCAGTACATCTTCGTTCTTTACATCTAAAAATTGCATGAACTGTTGAATTCCTTTTGTCGTTAAATCAGCATCCAGCAGAACAATTTTGCAGCCATTTAAAATAGATTCTTGTATAGCAGTACGCAACCTGGATGGTAACAGATGATCAATACATTTTTTATTGGTTAATAAATCAGAGAACCATTGGATGAATTCATCAATAATGATTAACTTAGCTCTTCGGATATGATTTAAATTGATTTCATGTTTAAACGAAGGTGTGCAGCATGCAAGCCCATTAACATATCCTGCCCTTTGGATTATCTTTTTATCATCCTGATAATGAAAAAGTTTAAGCACATCACATGCCTGAGCAACAAGCTTGGCTCGATGTGTCATATAAATAACAGAAGTTATTTTTCTTGATATCTTATATGCTAAATCCTCTGTTTTCCCTTGCCCATGGATGGCTTGTACTGCGATTATTGAGTGGTGGCCGGTAATGATCTCATCTACTGTTGGTTGCCAATCAATACGCCCATGATTTGGTTGTTTAACCTCCCTATAGTATTTAAATTTCTTTAAATCTAACTCCCATAATTTGGCAGCTTGCTTAACTTTAGATTCCAGGAGATATTGAATGAAATTATATATAGCCTAGTCCTAATAATTTGATTATAAACAATGAACCCGAAAAAGCTCA
>CAMFHA010000117.1 GCA_945952115.1 uncultured Legionella sp.
TGTTGGAGAAAACAACAGTATGTGTCTGATTTTTAAGCTTTAGATTGGCATTAGATTTTATATGTAATTTGAAGAGTTCCTGCTTGAATATGTACGTTAATTATCCCTTCGCTATTTGAATTATTAATGGGCGAGTTGGGTAGAAAAGCTCCATAGGTATAAATGCCTTGAAGAGAAATATTTTTTCCCAAGCTAATATCTAGTCCTATAGAAAAAGTACCATTGGCTGCTAAAGGATAGCCAATACTATTTGTAGCTAGAGGTACAGGGTTAGTTTCATAAGTTACTGAGCCTAGCAGGGCGTAGGTTTTATTAAGTGCGTAGTGAGTATTAATTTGAAAAGACCAAACATCTTTCCAATGAGTGAGAACTACATAAGTGCCGCTTGTAGTGTTAGTAAAATTAAGATTTTTTTGTATTGACCATCCTGACCAATAAATTTTTTCTTCTAAAAACCATTTGCTATTTATGCTGTGTTGCAAACCTACATATATTACAGAAGCTTGAGTAATATTTAGTGTAAGATTAGGATTTATTGCAATATCCGTTGTGCTTATACCACGGCCATACGTATTCACTTGAGTATATCCGGCCAATGTTAAATAATGAAACTCATTTATTTTATAATAAAGCCCTATATCACCAGTATAATTAATCCCCGTGATGGAATTCACTTGATTGCCTTGCTCTGGAACGATAAAGTTAATAAAATATTGAGCATTATCTTCGATATTAAAGCCCGCGCCTAATGACCACCTATCATTTAATTGATAGCTAGATTGAAGTCCCACGCGATAGTAAACTAGTTTTGTTTTAGTAGTGATTTGCGATATAAAAGAGTCTTCCGGCCATTCTAAATTAGCATAAGCACTAGGCAATGCATTAAAACCTATCACCCATCGCTCGTTAATTCTATAACCTGTGAGTATATAGGGAAGATTATTGTAAGTATTGCTGGATAGTTCACCTAGCGCACCATTCGCATATCCCTCATAGTGTACATAAGGGTTTATAAAAATTGAACCAAGTATAAGCTGTGACTGAGATAAAGTATTCAATTCAGCAGGATTTTGAAAGAAGTTATCATTTAGAAATTGGCTTACCGCAGTATATCCTTTGCTAGTAAAGAAACAACTTAATAAGAACAAAGAACATTTTAAGTTATTATTAATAAATAGGTGCATTAATATTTCTTTATCCTCACCTCGCAATCACACTTAAATGAGCAATAGCAAAGAATAAAACCTAATAATATATTAATGCTGGCAGCAAGATATCCAAACATAGAGGTTTGAAGGAAGAAAAATGTTATTTGATCCATTAATGAAGGAAATAAGATAAGATTTAATCCTTTCAGTAAGACAATCCACCCGATAAGAGTAGTAATAAGTCGCCAATTCCATTGCCACACATTATGAGTAACTACCATAATAAGCCCAAGAATGAGAGTAAAAATCCCTGTAATAAAGATTAGAGGTTTATCATGAATAAGATTTTGAACTATCTCTTTAAATAAATCCATATGAACTAGAAGGGCAATGCTAATAATTATCATATAAAGACCAAGGATTTGTGCTACTTTTTTGGAGATGTCCATTGCTTTACGATCTTTTGATAACTAGGATATAAGATATTTAATAATCTATGATAAAAATTTAAGAGTCAAGAGAGGAAACATCTATAATATCTAAGCTATTGATGAAGTAGATAATTTGGTTTTTGTTGAAAAAATATGATGTTCCAAGAAGATAAGCTTATCATAGACGTTAATTTAGAGAGTTATCCTCTATAGTGCTGCTTATGGTTTGAGCTATTTCTTAGGTTTGACTTATTTTGGTGTTACTAACACCATAGCATGTTGTATATTAATCAAAAATGAGAAAAATATGTTACCATTAAAAGAATATGAACAAGATTAAGGCGCTCAAAAGGCGCGTCAACTGAGGTTATCAGAGTAACCCCTTCTATATATAAGTATTCACAAATTAATAAATTATTATTATTTTTATCTTTTAAGCTGGCTCGACAATGAAAGCCTATTTATTAGGCAAAGAATTTAAGATTTTAGAAATAAACGAATTTCTTTTAATTGAGAGAAATAAAAAAACCTTATCAATTCTTCAAATTTCAAGATCCATCCGTAAAATTCACGGATGATTTACTGCATTCCTTTAGCTAAACTGTGTTTATGTTTTTAAAGGCCAATTTCTGATTTTTATGTGCAATATTAATAAAAAAATATTCTTTATTTTAAAAGAGCATAGTCTGATCCATCAAGTACTTTTAAATACCTTATTAGCTAAAAAATACTCTTATCTAGATTTGGAAATAATTTTAGGAGTTAAAAAGGAAAAACTTTATAAAGTCCAAAACGGTGAAGAAAAATTAGAGCAAGACTCAATATTAAAATTAATAGGTTTATTTTATGACACTATTTAACCTAAATTCAGCAGTTGAATTTAAGTTAAATAAAGAAATGAATATAAAAATAGTTTAATTTATAATAAATCTTTGATTACACTCATTGGCATCATATTCACAAATCCTATTTTAATTGCTTTTTCTATTAAATTAGACTTAGTCACACAGTTATATTTATTTTTAATATGTTCAATATGAGTTTCTACAGTACGATTAGAAATATTTAGTTTTTCAGCAATTTCCTTAGAGGTTTTCCCACGTACAAAATAAAATAAACATTGTCCTTCACGGTTTGTTAATCCAAACTCTGAATAATCTTCAATCATTGCATATTGATCTAAAATATCATTTAAAAGTGATAGTTTGATATTCTGTTCATGAAAATCAATAAAAAAATTAGTAAATTTTTTACATTTGATTAATATATTATTTCCCAATATGCCAATAACATTTTGAGCTTTATCTATAAAGGGTGTCTTCTTATTTAATAAGAGTATTTTATCTCCCTGATAAGTCACAGCAGGATGGATAAAATAACAAGATTTTTTTATTGCAATTACTTTTTTATCATTTTTTTGATAAACATTGGCATATAATGCCCAGGGTTGATTAAAATCATTATTATTTAACAATAAATTTTTGTTTGTAAGTTGCATAATATTTAAAATACGATCATTACAAGCGATATAATTTAAGTTGATGTCTTTGAACCATTGATTTCCTGGTAAATTATCAATAAAAGTATGTAATCCCATTGTTTCAAACAAATAACTCATAAGTTCAAAATATTTAATCAAATAATATGTGCATTTTATCATATTTTCATGAGCAAATTAGCAAATGGTTTGAGGCAATCAAGGTAAACTGATCTAAATTTTGAGCACTAAAAACGTCTCTATTGCCTACGTGCTGTGCTTTATGCATAGACCAGACAGCCTTGATGCGATACCTCTGGATTAATTTTGTGCATAAAGTGTAAAATGCAGTCCATTTGGATTTATAATGTACGCAAAGATACGTTTACCTTGTTGAGGCATTAGAAAAATGGTTTAACCCAAACAGTGTTTCCATCTGGTTGGATATTGATATAAAGAAGATAAAACTGATTGTTTTGGAATAATATCGAAAAGGCCTAATTGTAATGCTTTAGCGATAATTTCAGAACGCTTAGAGACATTAAGTTTAATTTTAATATGCTCAATATAAGTTTCAACTGTACGTGCTGAAATATTTAAAAACAGTCCTATTTCCTTAGCTGTTTTTCCATATATGAGTAAAAATAAACACTCGCTTTCCCGAGATGTAAACTGTAATTCTTGTGGATATTCTCTGATTTGACATGACGCATTCATCTGCTTCGGTACTCCTTTAATTTGTTGATGTATTTTTATTAAAGCTTGTAACGCTTGCGCCAAATTAGTATGAGGAGAGAAAATTTCTACTTGACCCACTACACCTAATACTTGACCATCTTCATCTAAAATAGCTGAGCGTATACAGCGTGAAGCAAATACTTGATTAGATGTTAAGGGGATAGGCTCAAAAAAATCACTGCTGTTATTTTCTCTAGCCAAAGTATCGCGTTGCCTATATTGATCCGCGAAGGGTTCCCAGGGCATATGATAATCGAAATTTCCAATCAAAAATTTTCTATCAACGTCAATTTTCTCTGCAAAATATTTACTCATTGCAGCATAACGTGAATCAACATCCTTAATGAAAATAAATGTTGGCATGTTTTCTAATGCGATTGATATGCCTTTAATAAAAGACTGTAATGTTGCTTGCATAAGCATCATATTACATGATGAGGGGATGCATGATTGTACTATTATTAATCATTAATTGCAAATGAAGCAACAGGATAGGTAGGGCAATCGCGCTAGAAATTACTTGACATCAAGATCTGAGCAAGATATCGATTATCCCATCCGGCTTTGTTTCGTTTAATTTTAATCCCCACTTTGGAGTTTTTTTCTTTTTTGAACATACTTAATGCGATATGTCGAATAATAGAGAAATTTTCGGGAGCATTATCTTTTCGTACGCGGCATTGATCTTCATTAAAACTTACGTCTAAAGACCAATGTAACTGGTTTTCAATAGATCAATGAGTTCGGACTGCTTCACTAAAACGAAGAGCATCAGCACTGGCAGAGCTGATACAATATCGACGTTCCGTTGAGGTTTTTTCACCGATGTAGCGAGAGGTAAATAAATTTCAGCAAGTGATAATTTGTCGCTTACTCATTCATGTTGTTGATGAATATTTTTTAATGAAATTTGCTTTGATATAGACACAAATATTTTTTCAAATAAAGATGCATGGTTGACTAATATCAAGGAACAAAAAATAAATAAGCAACCAATTATAACCTGTGAAGAAATTGTTTCATGCAAAAATACCACCCCCATGATAACTCCTGTTATTGTCATAAGATAGGTAATCATTGACGCAAAAACTGCACCTGCATTTTGAATTAACGAACAATAGAGGTACAAACAAAATCCTGATCCAATAACTCCTAACCATAACAAAGCGATTATTTGAGGTATATCCTGTGGCATTCCCCAGTAGTTTATTGAAGATTCCGTCGCACATTTGAAAAGGAGCATAGTCATTGCAGAAACGAGTGCCGATACTGCTGATACAAGTATTGGATCTTTAGTCCGAGCATAATATTTGAAATAATTAGCGGTAATGCCATATGAAAGCGTTGTTGCTAAAAGAGCAACAAGTTCAACTGCTGAGCCTTGATAAATACTCACATCTGAATTGATAATAATTATTCCAATAAACCCAAACACGATACTCAATAGATTCAACACACCTAATCTTTGTTTTGAGGAGAAAAACATAATGCCTAGAATTAAGGTACACAGCGGTGTGAGCCCATTAATAACAGAAGCTAATGAACTGGATACGTTCTTTACTGCAAAGGTTGTCAGATAAAAGGGCAAAGTCATGTTAAATGTCCCAACGATTATTCCATCCAGGATTAACCCACGAATATTATCCGTTTTTAATTTAAGTAGTTTAGCCAAGATAAAGAGAGAGGCGGCACCAATTGCCATTCGATACAAAACTATTTCAGTTGGCGTTAAAGATACCAGTAATATTTTCATTAAATAGAGTGAAATGCCCCATCCTAACGTTCCAAGAAATAAAAAACTAAATACATTGGTCATAATCGATACCTAATAATAATTTTAATTGAAGAAGTAACTGAGGAAATGATGAAAAACCTGCTGCTTCGTTTAGATGCCCTCCTTGAGAGATAATCATTTTTCTAGCTTGTAGGTTGTTTGCAATAAAATCAAAGTTACTTTTTGATACATAAGGATCGTTACTCCCGTGGTAGCAAAAAAATTGTTTGGATTTATTGATTATCGAATGCCAATTAAAGGGATGTTCAAAAAAACTCTCATTAATTGTATCGAATTTCTGTATTCCAACGGTTCCTATAAATGAGCCTACTAAAATGGTGGTAGATACAGACTGCTTAGTTTGCTCAAGCCATCTCAATAGGAATGCTGCGCCTAAGCTATGGCCGATTAAAATCGTATCAGGAGTAATCATTGATGATACTGTGGAATTAAATAAGTAAAGCCAATTCTTTAATTCTTGGCCATTTGGCGTAGGCAGTTGTGGAACAAAACATTCAATGCCTAGACTCTCTAATTCAGTCTTCATCCAATTGAACCAATTTTCAAAGGGATGGCCATAGGCGCCATGAACAATAATAACATTAGATTGAGACATTAGATTTACCCTTATTTTGATTAGTTAAAATGAATCTCTGAATCAATGTCATGAAGCATTCGAGAGAGCTTATTGTAATCATCGCTCTTAGCGATTACATGCCCCAAGCGACGTAAGGGTTTAGGAAACTCAGGAATTGCTTTATTCGCTTTATAGTAAATGGCAATATCCTCAATGGCTTGTAACTTCATTGTATCCACACCGGTTACTGTTGTATACCTATCAACATGCGGACGATAAAAAAAGCGAATACCCGCATAATTATTTTTCATTTCTTCTAATGGAAGCTCAATACCCAGATAGGCCGCATAAACATAATCAAAATAATTAATATCCCGAGACAAACAAAGCAAATCACCAATCTTATCACCTGCTAATCGGGCTGCAATTTCCATAAGTACTGGCTCACCATCACGTCGCAATCGCACTTCGGCATGAAAGGGGCAATTATCCGCACCAAGAACGTTTATAACCTGCTCAATATAGCTTTGAATTTTTGTATGTAACTGTTGTTCAATGGGCGCATTAACAATATGTCCTATTTCGATGAACTCAGATTGGTCGGAAACAAATTTTTCTGTAGTACTAAAATGGACAACACCACCATCTTGAACTATTCCTTCCAAGCTGTATTCTTTACCATCAATATACTCTTCTAAGAGTAATAAATTAGACAATTTATGACCCCATAGGACATCATTGCCATTTAATATCCGGTTGGCAGCTTCTAATAATTCTTTTTTATTTTCAACTTTCTTAACATGCACGCTTCCTGCGGCATCAATAGGCTTACAGATGGCGGGAAATCCAATATAAGCTATTGCTTCATTAACATCTTCCAAAGTGGTGAGTAAATAATACCGTGGATTATTCAAGCCTGCTTTATTTAAAGCGGTACGCATGAGATCTTTTCTTCTAAGGTTTAATACGTGTTTACAATCAATTCCAGGCACTTTTAACAGCGTACTGACTTTTGAAGCAATAGGAACAAAATATTCAAACCCAGGAATAACCGCATCTAGTGACATTTGTTGGTATAATTTCTCAGCAAGATCCAAGACACTATTATTATTGGCAGTATCTATCTTGATACTTATTGTGGCCTGATTTAAAATTTCATCAGGCACCACTCTAAAATCACTGTTCGCTGTTAACACAATAATATTGTACTTTTTTTCAAATCCTCGCTTTAGCAATGAAAGAATAGCACCGTAAGGCTCTATAAAAAGAATTGTTTTTTTTGCCAGGTCAAACTTCTTATATCCTTGGACTATGAATTCGATGAATTCTGGCTGTTCTGTGTAATTAATTAAATGGGTACTCAAGTGAAATATCCTTATATTATTTTTTTCGCAATACATAAACTGGTTCGAACTGACAATACTCATGCTCATGTGGATAAAAGACTTCCTCTATGTGGAAATAGTGATTGAGCAAACGTTCAAATTTATCCTGTGGAGGGCAATAAAACTTGCTATTACATCGTCCAAACGTACCTACAAAATCAAAGCCAGGCTTGAATTGATCCAGTTGATTGATTCCTAGCTGTGCAATAGTATTTTGCCACCCCATAGCATAGGAATTAGTGTCATAGCAGATAAAATTTAATCTACTGGCTAAGTCATATTGAGTTCTAATCATTCCATCTTCATACTCGCGTCCCACATCATCTATTGTATTCGTTATGAAGCATTCCGCGGGTTTCACTAACAAATGACAAATGAATAAACCATCACGCTTAAGAACACGATGAGCATTAGATAAAAACAAGTCAAATTGAGTCCACTCCACCATATTAATCGCGTCATCACCAATGAGGAGATCACATGAATCATCAGCAACACCCTCTAAATTAAGCCAATTGGTTACAATGAGCTCCTCATTTGCAGCAATGGGTGTCGCTGCGTTTGTTAAGTAGCCCATGGCATGAACGATTAACTCAGACTGATCCGTTAAGGTGACCTTTAAATTTAATTCCTGAAAGAGTGATCTGATTTCTGGTGTCCCCCCGTAAATTAAAAAAGATCCCTCATTAGAGTTAGATTGAATTAGCTCTTTATAATAAGCACAAGTACTGGGTAAAGGCCGCACGGTGTATCCCGCATATTTTTTCCATTCTTCTGCAATTACTTTTTCATTTGAAACAAGCATGTAACTCATCATCCACCTCACGCCGCTTTTTTCATAATTAACTCATGTTACGCACGATCAATTTTAAGCGGCCATATTTTTTAGCTCCTGCCA
>CAMFHA010000118.1 GCA_945952115.1 uncultured Legionella sp.
TCTTGCGAAAATCTAATGAGTACGTCATAAATAGATGATTATAATCAATTTATTAAGACTAGGCTATATCTAAATCAGGGACTCTTGCGGTGCGTTTAGGAGCAACAGTGAGAACGTTAGCTCAATTATAGTGTAGTTTTTTATTTGAACAATAATCTATACCAGCTACTTTTTTTGCTATTTTTGCAGCATAAACATTTGTTATTGTGAGTTAACACAAAGAGATTTCTCTACCTGTATTAATAATAAAAACTTAAACGGCTGTTTTTTCAATCAACTAATCTTCTGAAAACTCAGAAGCTCAGGTTAAAAATACTAGCAACAAAGCAGCAGAGATTTAACGGTTAAATTGATTGATTTAATGTAAATTGCTGCTGAGCTTCGCAAATGCAGCAGCAGCCTATATAAAAATCTGAGAAAGTGCTTCTCTTCAAAAAAACTAGATGTTTTCCATTAATCTAGAACGGTTATTGCAAAAGCTACGATTTTTACTCTAACACTCTACATGATCTAATTGGTAACTATTTAATATTTTTTCTAACTTTTTGAATAGCACGAATTTGAGCAACTGCTCTAGCTAATTCTACTGCGGCAACAGAGTAATCCATATCAGCACCTTTGTTAGCCATTGCTGCTTCAGCATTTGCCTTAGCGGCAAGTGCTGCGGCTTCATCTAAGTGATCAGCGCGCTCAGCCACATCAGATAAAACAGTAATACAATGAGGCTGTACTTCTAACATTCCACCTTGGACATAATATATTTCTTGCTCACCGCCAGGTAAAGTAACACGGACTTCACCTGGTTTTAGTAAAGTTAATAAAGGAGCATGGCCAGGTGTAATACCAATTTCACCTAGCTCGCCTGTAGCTACAACCAGTTCAACTAAGCCAGAGAATATTTGGCGCTCAGCACTAACAATATCTAAGTGCGTTGTTATTGTCATATCAGCTTGCCTCATAGAGTTTTCGCTTTAGCAACCGCTTCCTCAATGCTTCCCACCATATAAAATGCCTGCTCAGGTAAATCATCATACTCACCAGCAAGAATTCCTTGGAAGCCTTTAATAGTATCTTTAAGCGATACATATTTTCCTGGAGAACCAGTAAATACTTCAGCAACAAAGAAAGGTTGTGATAAAAAGCGTTGAATTTTGCGTGCTCTAGTAACCACACGTTTATCTTCTTCAGATAATTCATCCATACCAAGAATAGCAATAATATCTTTCAACTCTTTATAACGTTGTAGTGTTTGTTGTACACGACGTGCTGTGTCATAGTGCTCTTGACCTACAACTAAAGGATCTAATTGCCGTGAAGTAGAATCTAAAGGATCTACTGCTGGATAAATACCCAATTCAGCAATTTGACGTGATAATACTACTGTTGCGTCTAAGTGAGCAAACGTAGTTGCTGGTGATGGGTCAGTTAAATCGTCTGCTGGTACATAGACTGCTTGAATTGAAGTAATAGAGCCAGTTTTGGTAGAAGTGATACGCTCTTGAAGCATACCCATTTCTTCAGCTAACGTTGGCTGATAACCTACTGCTGATGGCATACGACCTAATAATGCCGATACTTCTACACCGGCTAATGTATAACGATAAATGTTATCGATAAATAGCAATACATCACGACCTTCATCCCGGAATTTCTCAGCCATAGTCAAACCAGTTAAGGCAACACGTAAACGGTTTCCTGGTGGCTCATTCATTTGTCCATATACTAGTGATACTTTATCTAATACATTCGAATCTTTCATTTCATGATAGAAGTCATTTCCTTCACGAGTACGCTCTCCAACTCCTGCAAATACAGAGTAACCACTATGTTCAATAGCGATATTACGAATTAATTCCATCATATTTACGGTTTTGCCTACACCGGCACCCCCGAACAATCCTACTTTACCACCTTTAGCAAAAGGACAAAGTAAATCAATTACCTTAATACCTGTTTCTAATAGCTCTTGGCCACCAGCTTGCTCTTCGTAACTTGGCGCTTTACGGTGAATAGCCCAATGTTCTTCTGCATCTACTGGACCAGCATCATCCACAGGACGACCCAACACATCCATAATGCGACCTAAGGTTTTTTTGCCTACGGGCACTTGAATTGGATGGCCAGTATTATGCGCTTTTAAACCACGTTTAATACCTTCTGTAGTTCCCATCGCAATGGTACGAACAACTCCATCGCCTAATTGTTGTTGAACTTCAAATACAAGATCCCCATCGACAAGATTTAATGCATCATTTACTTTGGGAACGTTATCACGAGGAAACTCTACGTCTACCACGGGACCAATTACTTCTACTACTGTTCCTATGCTCATTATCTAACCCTCTTATAAAGCGGCTGCGCCACCAACAATTTCTGCCAACTCTTGAGTAATAGCAGCTTGTCGTGCTTTGTTATACGCCAATTGAAATTCTTTGATTAACTCGCCTGCATTTTCAGTTGCATTTTTCATTGCAATCATCTTAGCAGCTTGTTCACAAGCAATATTCTCTACAACACCTTGGTATACTTGAAGCTCAATATAACGCTCTAAAAGCTCATCTAATAGCTCTTTTGCATCAGGCTCGTAAATATAGTCCCAATGATGACCCATTGTTTTATTATCGTCTTCTGATTTTGGTAAAGGCAATAATTGCTTAACGATAGGTTTTTGTGTCATGGTATTAACAAATTCATTGTAAACAATATGAACTGCATCTAAAGCACCACTGTAATAAGCATCGATCATTACCTTGACTACGCCAATAAGATCATTAAGAGTCGGTGCATCACCAAGATGCTCAGCCGAACCTAAAACATTACCACCAACACGCTTAAAAAAGCCTTGTCCTTTGCGGCCAATAACAGCAATATCGACCTCTTTACCTTGCTCTTTCCAAGAGCGAATGGTACGCACTGTTTCACGCAGTAAATTCGCATTTAAGCCACCACATAATCCTCTATCAGTAGTAACTACAATAATACCAATACGTTTAATTTCTCGCTCACTCATGAATTGATGCCTATACTCAGAGTGCGCGCGAGCAATATGTTTTACTACATCATAAATTTTAGTGGCATAAGGTTTGGATGCTCGCATTCTTTCTTGCGTTTTACGCATTTTACTTGCCGCTACCATTTCCATCGCACGAGTAATTTTTCGAGTTTTATTAATGCTCGAAATTTTTGTACGAATCTCTTTTGCTCCAGCCATATTTTGCTTCGCCTTTACGTTAATTGATTTAAGATCACTGTTTAGTGACCTTAAAAGTTACCAACTAGCTGTACGTTTGAATTCATCAACTGCATTCTTGAGTTGTGCTTCAATCTCATTATCATAAGCACCTGCTTCGTTAATTTTCTTTAATAAAGCAGCATGAGAACTACGCATATAATCATGTAATGAGGCTTCAAAAGCGCTTACTTCATTAACTGGGATATCATCTAAATAGCCTTTTTCTACTACAAATAAGCTAATTCCCATCTCAGCAACAGAGAATGGAGCATATTGTTTTTGCTTCATTAGCTCAGTGATCCGTTGACCACGCTCTAATTGCTTACGTGTAGCATCATCCAAATCAGAGGCAAATTGAGAAAAAGCCTCTAACTCTCTAAATTGAGCTAAAGCTAGACGTGTTCCACCACCTAGTTTTTTCATAATTTTAGTTTGCGCAGCTCCACCCACACGAGATACGGACAAGCCTGAGTTAATTGCAGGGCGAACACCTGAGTTGAATAAATCCACATCAAGGAAAATCTGACCGTCAGTGATAGAAATAACGTTGGTTGGTACGAAAGCAGATACGTCACCTGCCTGTGTTTCAATAATCGGCAATGCAGTTAATGAGCCTGTTTTACCTTTTACTTCACCCTTGGTTAATTTTTCTACTTCTTCTGCATTAATTCGCGCAGCACGCTCTAATAAACGTGAATGTAAATAGAAAATATCCCCAGGATATGCTTCACGACCTGGTGGTCTGCGTAATAATAAGGAGATCTGGCGATAAGCCCAAGCCTGCTTAGTTAAGTCATCATAAACAATCAACGCATCTTCGCCACGCTCCATAAAATACTCACCCATAGAGCATCCAGCATAAGGAGCAATGAATTGCAGGGCTGCGGAGTCAGAAGCACCAGCTACTACAACAATAGTATGTTCTAATGCGCCATGTTCTTCTAATTTGCGAACGATTGCTGCAACTGAAGATGCTTTTTGGCCAACAGCTACATAGATACATTTAACACCAGTATCTTTTTGATTAATAATTGCATCAATAGCAATCGCTGTTTTTCCTGTTTGTCGGTCACCAATAATTAATTCGCGCTGACCGCGGCCTACTGGAATCATCGCATCAATAGCTTTTAAACCAGTCTGTACAGGCTGATCGACCGATTTACGAGAAATTACTCCAGGTGCAACCTTTTCAATTGGAGACATAGCCCTAGCATTAATAGGGCCTTTTCCATCAATTGGATTACCCAAAGCGTCTACGACGCGACCTAATAACTCTGGCCCAACAGGGACTTCAAGAATACGACCAGTACATTTACCTTTTTGACCTTCAGCTAAAGTAGAAGCATCTCCAAGAATTACTGCGCCAACTGAATCTCTTTCCAAGTTAAGAGCTAAACCAAAAACGCCACCTGGAAACTCAATCATTTCACCAGCCATTGCATCAGCAAGACCGTGCATGCGAACAATACCATCTTTCAAACTAACAACAGTACCCTCATTACGCGCTTCAGAAACAACACTGAATTGATCTATTTTCTTTCTGATTAATTCGCTGATTTCAGAAGGATTTAACGCTACTTGTTCTGACATGAAAACTATCCTCTAAATTAAGCGGCTAAGTCGGTACTAAGCTTATTAAGCTTGCCCCGCACAGAACCATCGATCACTAAATCACCTGCTCGAATTACTGCGCCTCCAAGCAAGGATGGGTCAATACTTATATTTAACGATACATTACGCTGTAAACGCTTACTTAATGCCTCGATTAATTGTTGCTGTTGTGCCGCAGAAACCTCAGAATAACTAATAACATCAACGCCTAAGGTTTTTTCTTGCTCAGCTCGATGAACTTCATACAGGGCTTTAATTTCAGGCAACAACATCAATCGTTTATTTACTGCTAATAAGTTAATTAAATTATTTAATGACTTATTATTTTTTGTAGAGCACACTGTTTCTAAAAGCTCTATTTGTTGATCTATGGTAGAAGCCGGATTAGCAATAAATTGAGATGCTTTAGAATCTAAAACTGTTTGAGCAAGTACAAACAAAAAATCAGACCATTGGGCTAATTGCTTTTCTGCTAAAGCATGCTCAAAAATCGCTTTGGCATATGGTCTGGCTATAGTAGTACTATCCGACATGTTAAATCTCTTCTATTAGGTTATCTAACAATGCGCTATTCGCTTTAGCATCCACTTCACGCTGTAAAATTCGCTCTGCACCAGTAAGCGCTAATTTGGCTACTTGTTTACGTAGCTCTTCTTTAGCGTGATTTATTTGTTGTGCTAATTGCTCTTGCGCGATTTTGGCTTGAATTTGTGCTTCACGTCGCGCAGCTTCTTTTGCTTCTTCAATAATTTGAGCGGCACGCTTATTTGCCTTGTCAACAATTTCAACTGACTGAGCTTTAGCTTGTTTTAACTCATCTTTAACACGATATTGAGCTAATTCAAGTTCTTTATGACCGCGCTCTGCAGCAGCCAAGCCATCAGCAATTTTTTCTTGACGCTCTTCTAAAGCCTTAGCAAGAGGAGGCCAAACTAATTTCATAGTAAAAAGCACAAAAGCTGCAAAAACGAGCATTTGTACAATTAATGTTAAATTAATATCCAAAGTAATATCTCCTGCAACAATAGGGCGCACCGCGCCCTACTCATTTGTCATCAAGAACCCAAGTTGCTTAGGAAGGGATTTGCAAAGGTAAAGAATAATGCAATACCTACACCAATCATAGTTACAGCATCTAATAACCCTGCAACAATAAACATTTTTACTTGTAACATAGGAACCATTTCTGGTTGGCGAGCAGAACCCTCAAGAAATTTACCGCCAAGTAAACCAAATCCTATCGCGGTACCAAGAGCACCCAGACCTATCAATAACGCAACCGCAATAACGGTCATACCTTGAACTTGTGCTATTAACTCAGCAGCTTGCATATTTATCCCCTTTACAATGGATGATGATTAAAAATTAAATTAATTAATGTTCTTCGTGAGCCAGACTTAAATAAACAATAGTCAGTACCATGAAAATAAATGCCTGCAATGTAATTACTAATATGTGGAAAATAGACCATGCCAGCGCCAATAAAAATTGAGCTGAGCTTAAAGTCACCGTACTAATTAGTGAGGACGTTGCTGCATTTAAGGTTAATAAGGCTATCAAAATAAAAATTAATTCGCCAGCATATAAATTCCCAAACAAACGAAGTGCTAATGAAATCGGTTTCGCAATCAAACCAACTAACTCTAGTAATAAGTTAAAAGGAATAAATGCAGGATGATTAAAAGGTTGTAGTGTTAATTCTTTGATAAAACCCTTAGCTCCTTTAATTTTAATGCTATAAAATAGTATAAGCATAAACACGGACAGCGATAAGGCAAAGGTTAAATTCAAATCATTTGTTGGAACCACTTTAAGATAATGAATCCCACCTAATTGAGCAACATCTGGCAGAATATCAACAGGCACAATATCCATAAAATTCATGAAAAAAACCCATAAAAAAATGGTTAATGCTAAAGGGCCTATAAGGTTATTCTTCCCATGAAAACAATCTTTCACCTGGTTATCTGCAAACTGTAACATCAATTCAGCAAAATTTTGCAGTTTACCTGGAACACCAGTAGTTACTTTTCTTGCTCCGAAATACATCAGCGCAAGCACCACTAGACCAGAAAATAATGAGAAAAATATTGTGTCTAAATTTAAGGTCCAAAAACCACCATTAGAACCTAATTTCATTGCACTAACGTTATAAGTTAAATACGTTAGGTGGTGCTTGATATAATTTGTGCTCGATACCATTTCAGTCACTTTCAGGCCTATTTTCGTTTATTGACAATTATCCATGGAGCAAACCAATGCGTCAGTAGTACTAATACATATGAAGCAAAGAACGCCAAAGGCGTAATTTTACAAAAAATAAATATTAATGTGAAAAAGAATATGGATAAAATTATTTTTAGTGCTTCGCCCTTGTAAAAATTACTAACGATTTGTTTTGCGGCTCGGGCACCTTGATGTTTAAATAATTTTCGAGCAAAAAAAGCATTGGGAACAATTGCCACTAATCCACCTAACAGGACTGAGTATCCAGAATTAAGGTTAAATTTTACTGTACAGAACACTGCAAGCAGGAAAACCAAACCGAGCTGGACCAGCCAAAAGCGAATTATATTATGCTTATTTAGCCGTTTGTTCACATATTCACCTAAATTTCACCGGGCGCAGTATAAACCAAACAAAGTGAATAATCAATGTATCTTATTTCAACCTCAGGGCAAATGCATACTTTGATCAAATAAAAACAAACTATTGTCCTTGCGAACGAAGTGGAGCACCCCAGATCGATACTTCGTTAAATTTCCGTACTGGGTTGCCTCACTTCGTTCGCAATGACGCCAATTTGCGTGAAATTTTCATAGCATGAGTTTGTTTTGATTTCAACCTCACTTAGTTTAACATCGGAACAGATAAACTCATTTCTTCACTTATTCGCTCTTCAATAGTTGTAGCCGTAAGAAATATTTGTTCTTCCATACTTCCTCTTTGTGTATTTTCTATATCAATTGATGATTTTATTTCTTGTAGAAGGGATAATAAATTATTTTGCTGCTCTGGCTTTAACAAGGCTAAACAGGCATAGATATTTATTAAAGTCGCATGAATTCGTGTTAGATTCATTTCTGTACACAGTTTTTCCATAACAAGAGAAATAATCATTTTATCGATTACAATTGGATCCCAATCTTTTTGCATTATTTGCATCATCGTTAAAATAGGTAAAAACTTTTGATTCGTAATGGGTAAAGAGTGCTCATTTTCTAGCTGCAAATAGAAAAGAAAACTTGTTAAAAACTTTTGTGCTTGTTCTTCATTAACTAATTTATTTTTACATAATATATTCAAAATATAACAGGTGTTGGACCAGCCTATTTCTTGATAATTACCTTGGAGTGTCGCCTCAATCCAAGAGATAAAATATCCTGCTCTCGATTCGTCTATCATAGTTCTTATAAAATAGAGGCCGATTGGATCATCTGTAGTCAGTTTTCTTGTATTTAGGATAGCTATGATACCTTCATATATTTTTTCTTTTTGTTTTTCATTCATGGTAAATGAACACCGCTTAAATGCCAGTCTAAAGCAAAAAATTAAACAATTAATCTATATTCTTTAGCAC
>CAMFHA010000119.1 GCA_945952115.1 uncultured Legionella sp.
AGGCCTCCTCAGCCCGAACGGTTACGATGTGAAATTCCTTAACTTAATGGCAGTGTAGCGAAGGATGACGGATAGTGTAGAAAAATCGTGGTTTTAATTATATCCAGTACCTTAGAGTTTTAACGAACCCAAACTTGAGTGCGGCCTAATAATGAAACGCCTAAATAACCTCTTACGTAAAGCTTATTACCTTTTAGAGTCACTTTAGCCTTATAAATTTTACCTGTTTTAGGATCTAAAATAGAACCACCAGACCATTGATTATCACCGTCTGCTTTAAGACCCCATAAAAAATTTAAACCAACCACTTTTTTCCCTTTAAAAGCCCCAGGGCAATTTTGACAAAGACCAGTATCCCCTGGTTGAGGAAAGACTTTAACCACTGTACCACTTAAAGTGCCACCTGAATCAGAAATTTGCACAATCGCTCTTTTAGCACCTGTTTTATCATCAATAGTTATCCATGTACCGGTAGCAGATCCTGCAAAAGCGAATAATAAATAAAAGTTAAGTAAAAACCCAACCATAACTTTCCATAGTTTCATATATAATCTCCAGAATAATTTTCTCTAACCGACATTCCGCAGCTTCGTCTTTTTATCTAAAAAATACTGTGCTGCGGAATATCGGCTCTAACAGCATAAAACAGGCTTATTAAGTTTACTATGTTTTTATTAAAATTTTTCGTAAGCAAGTTAAGATTATGATCCTAAAAAAAGCAGTTGAATCTACGTCGTCCTCCGGCTTGACCGGAGGATCCATGACTTCAGTAGGATGCTGGATCTTCCGGTCAAGCCGGAAGGCGACGAGACACTGCCATTAAGTTAAGGAATTTTTATAGCCGTTCGCGCTGAGGAGTGTGCGTAAGCACACGTCTCGAAGCGTTACAGTGAAAGGCTTCGAGAGGGCCTAAAGGCCTCCTCAGCCCGAACGGTTACGATGTGAAATTCCTTAACTTAATGGCAGTGAGGCGACGAGAACAGGGCTTTTCTTTAATGGCGTGCGAGCAGTTACAATTTTTCACTCTAAAGGGGTAAAAAATTGGTTTAAGTCAGCTTCGGTTAAAGCTAAAGTAGATGAAGCTTCAGAACTTAATATCCCATCTACTAATTGCCGTTTTCGTTTTTGCATTTCTAAAATAGCATCCTCTACTGTTCCTGCTGTAATTAACTTATATACAAATACGGGATTTTCCTGACCTATGCGATGAGTTCTATCTGTTGCCTGATCTTCAACAGCAGGATTCCACCAAGGATCATAATGAATTACTGTATCTGCTTTGGTTAAATTTAGCCCTGTACCTCCAGCTTTTAAGCTAATGAGAAAAATGGGTATATTGCCTTCTTGAAATTGCTCCACTAAAGCATAACGATTTTGAGTTTGACCTGTTAATTTTAAATAAGTATATTTTTTTACAATCAACTCTTGTTCAATCAGTTGAAGCATAGAAGTAAACTGAGAAAAAACTAAAACGCGTCTTTTTTCTTCTACAAGATTATCTAATAATTCCATTAAGGCTTCTAATTTTGCAGAACTACCATGTGCAATTTCAGCCTCTGGTAAGGCTAATAATCTAGGATCACAACATACTTGTCTTAATTTGAGTAAAGCATCTAATAGTAAGATATGACTTTTTCCTAATCCTTGTTTAGCAATAGCATCCCGAACTTTCTTTTCCATACTCATTCGTATTGCTTCATAAAGATCACGCTGAGCATCAACTAATTCTATGGTACGAGTCATTTCTGTTTTTGGCGGCAATTCTTTGACTACTTGGTTTTTTGTTCTTCTTAACATAAACGGTTTAATTCGTTGAGCTAATAATTCGCGACGAGCATTGTCTGAATGCTTTTCGATAGGAGTTCTAAACCACAAACGAAATTGCTTATTATCACCTAAAAGACCTGGCATTAAAAAATGAAATAAAGACCATAACTCACCTAAATGATTTTCTAAAGGAGTCCCTGTAAGACATAAACGATGAGCTGCTTTTAATTGATGAATGATTTGAGTTGTTTTAGTTCGAGCATTTTTAATAAATTGCGCTTCATCTAAAATCAAATAATAAAAAGAATAAACAGTAAATTTTTCTTTATCTCGATGAATTAAGCCATAAGTAGAAATAATTAAATCGTAATTATCAAAATTGTCTTGATGTCTATCACTACCATGATAAATCAAAACTCTCAGCTCAGGAGTAAAACGCTGTGCTTCAGCAAACCAATTTCCTACCAAACTAGTAGGCGCAATAATTAAAGCCGCTTGATTTAAACGACCCTGCTCTTTTTCATACAATAAATGAGCTAAAGTCTGTACCGTTTTACCTAGTCCCATATCATCAGCTAACACTCCATTAAATTGGCTTGAACGTAAAAATTGTAGCCAACTTAAACCATATAATTGGTAATCGCGAAGTTGTGCTTTAAGACCTGAAGGGGCAATGACGTAAGGAAGTTCTTTCAACTGAGTTAATTTCATTAATTCTTGACGCAATAATTCTGCCCCTTGCCAACGGGCTCGGGTAGCAGCCAATGCCATCTCTGCTTCTTGCATCAAAATTAACTGGTATTTACCAATCTGTACACTTTGATTTTCATTTATTTGTCGTGTACCAAATTGAAGAAGTAAACGAACTAAAGGTTTTATTCGACCCATAGTTAATTGCAAAGCACGACCTTCGTTTAGAGGCAAGGTAACTAATTGTTCATCAGGCAATAGATCTAAGCTATTAGCACTATAGCGCTGAATTAAATCAGCAACTAAAGGAACAATACTGACTGATTTTCCATCAACTAAAATACCCAATTGATAAGAAAAAAAATCACTTGAACTTTCGTCTAATTCTGAAAACCATTCAATATCATCAGAATGTATTATTTCTCGATATAAAGGACTAGCAAATTCAACCGTCCATCCATGCTCTCTAAGATAAGGAATTGCATTAGTATAAAGAGTATTAAGATCAGCAAAGACGTTTATATCTTTTAAAATAAAAAAAGATTCATTCACTCTATCCCAATGTCTTTCCTCCCAAAGCTCAAGTGAGCGTAAAGCAATGGTTTGGTTCAGCTCTTCTTTTTTCAACTGCTCAAATTCATAATTTCGCTTATACTCTATAAGCTTGTTATCCTGGGCTTGCATTAATGAGCTGGTTTGTTCGCTATAGTCAATTCGAAATCCATCGTATTCAAAAAAAAGCTTAGCGATAAAAATCGCATCAATTAATTCCTTCTCTTCATAAAACCAAGAATACTCTATATCAGCTTGATGAATACTGTCTAAAATTAATATTGGAGTCGGCTGTTTTTCTACAATCTCTCTTATTTTAAAAGTTTTTGGAGCGGGAAATTCTGGACAAGTAATTGCCATTTTTTTACTTAATAATTCAGCTTGTTCCAAAGAAATAGGAGGAGCATCTAATAAATGACGTAATTGTTTTACAGGATATGAAGTATATAAACGCCCTATTTGAAAACAGTCTTTATCAAAATACCAGGTGTCATCCAATAATAAAGGTTCAAAAATTTCCTCATCTTGAACCAAAACTAAACGTTGATTACCATTCGCAGCAAGAATCCATTGGCAGGTCGCGGTTAATTCTTCCCCTAATTCTATAGCGGATTCATCGTTGTCAATAAAAAAAGCACGACCAGTAGCAAGAATTTGCATTAATAATTCACTATTGCGTACTGATAGATTATCAAACCATCCGAACATACCGCACTTAAATAAAAGTTGAGCAACAATGTCTTCATCTTTATCAATAAAATATTGCTTTTTCGACTCCGATAAACTGTTGAACACCACTTTTTTTCCATAGCCTCCGCGTTTTAATAATTTCGCTAAGGCTAAACGAATAATTACTCTATGCTCATATCCATCCAATTTTAATTGAAGTAAATAAACTAAGTGATGAGAGGGAATTGATTTTTGGGGTGTCTTTAATTCCTCTTGAGCGCGCAAATTTTTAAGCCAGATATCTAATTTTCTATCTAATTTATTGCTCAGTTGTTCTGGTAAATTTAGCTTATCTCGATCTCGTAAAGCGAATAAACAAGCGGCTGCGTGTTTACAATTTTGTTGATAGGGACAACTGCAACGAGAAGGTTTGCCAGGCCAGTTTTTTAAATCCATATGTACATCATAAATTTGACTGGAGCTTCCTTTCACTCGCCCTCGTAATAAACCTTCACTGAATCGAATATTTAATACCTGACCTTTTAAAAAATATTCTTGTCCTCTTAGCAATACTTTTTCCTCAAATACATCAGGCATTTTTGAGATTGCTTCATTTAGCATACAGTGAATTTATCCAAAAAAAAGGAATTATTGTAGTCAATTTTTAGCCTAATTGACAGGTGTCTTTAGAAGTTACAATCTAATATAGCATTGCCCACGAAGTTTTAGGCGAGGCTCATTTGAATGAAGCGAAGGAGTATACATCAGTACATGACTGAAGCCGCCGAAGTATAAAGCTTAGTGGGCAATGCTATACATAATAGAATATTGGGGTTTTTCATAAGCCTTGTTTGTATTACACTAATGATTTTACACTAATACCCCAACTTAAAATTATGTCCTCTAATAATCTTAGAATATTAATGGCTCAAATCAACCCAACCGTGGGAGCCATTGCTGATAATGAAAAAAAAATCATCCAAATAATTAAAAAACATCAAAAGACACATCACATAATTATTTTTCCAGAGTTAGCTATTACAGGATATCCACCGGAGGATTTACTATTTCGTAAAGAACTTTATCAAGCAGTAGAGAAAAGTTTAAATAATATACAAAAAACAAGTGAAGAAGATTGTTATATTATTGTCGGTCATCCCTGTATAAAATCAAAAGCCCGTTATAATGCTCTAAGTATTTTTCATAAAGGTCAGATAATAAACCAGTATTTTAAACAAAATTTACCTAATTATGAAATTTTTGATGAAGCTCGTTATTTTTCACCAGGCCCTAGACAAAGTTGTATTCTAAATCTTAATCAACATAAAATTGGAATTCTAATTTGTGAAGATTTGTGGCAAAAAGGGCCTGTTGAGCTCTTAATAGACGAAGGTGTTTCCACCATTATTTGCATTAATGCCTCTCCTTTTGATTATGACAAATACTTTAAGCGTGAAGAAGTAATAAAAGAATGTACTCAATATGGTGTTAATATTATTTATGTCAATCAAATTGGTGGTCAGGATGAATTGCTTTTTGATGGTCAATCTTTAGCAATGGATAAAAAAGGTACTCTTTGCGCACGTTCTCCCGTCTTCATTGAAGACTTGACGACGATTGAATTAAATGAAAATACCATAAAAGGACCTATTGCTCCTTTTCTTGATATAGAAGAGCTAATTTATAAAGCACTAGTTTGCGCGACTAAAGACTATGTGCAAAAAAATAAATTTCCTGGGGTTATTATAGGTCTTTCAGGAGGGATTGATTCAGCTTTAACCTTAGCAATAGCCGTAGATGCTTTGGGAGCAGATAAAGTACATGCTGTAATGATGCCTTCTTCATATACCTCAACAATAAGTAATGAAGATGCTTTAGAAGAAATTAAAGCCTTGAATGTTTCTTATTCTACTTTAGCTATAAACCCTATTGTTCAAACCATCGACTCTACTTTAAAAGAAGATTTCAAAGGATTAACTTCCGATTTAACAGAAGAAAACATACAAGCTAGAATTCGCGGTCTATTATTAATGGCATTATCTAATAAAACAGGAAAAATCGTACTTACTACTAGTAATAAAAGCGAGAGCGCTGTTGGTTATGCTACCTTATATGGTGACATGGCCGGTGGTTTTTCTGTTTTAAAAGATGTATTAAAAACTCAAGTCTATGCTTTAGCCAACTACAGAAATAAACTATCGCCTGTTATCCCAAACCGCGTCATTACTAGAGCGCCTTCTGCGGAGTTAAAAGAAAATCAAACGGATCAAGACAGTCTTCCTGAATATCCGATATTAGATGCTATTATCATCAGCTACATTGAAAATAATTTAACAGCAGAAGAAATAGTGCAAGAAGGATTTGATCCTCTAATCGTAGATCAAATTATAAATTTAATTAAACGCAATGAATTTAAAAGACGACAAGCAGCACCTGGAGCAAAAATTAGTCCTCGTGCATTTGGAAAAGATTGGAGATATCCGATTACAAATGGCTTTAAGTAAAAAGAGAGTAATTAAAACTACGGTTTTTTTTGCTATTCGTCATCTTGAACCTAGCGAAGGATCCACAAAGTAGCATTAAGCAGCAGTCAAGAGATCCTTCGTTAGGCTCAGGATGACGGACTGATAAAAAAACCTCACTTAAAATCGCACCTCAGCACGAGAGAATACTTGCAAATTTAAAGTAACGCGCTAACATGGTAAAAAAATAATAATAAAGGGATGACATGAGGATTCGATTAATTTCAGCTGCATTATTAGTCTCTAGCCTTGCTTCAGCAGCAACAGCAGTTGATGGTTGGTATAGTAGTGTATTTGGTGGTTATACTTTTGTTCCAAGTAATATTTATACTTATAATAACAATAATATTTTTCTTAATGATGTTGGATATAATGGCGGCTACAATGCAGGGGGACGGCTAGGGTATCAAAGCAATCCTCTTCGTTATGAATTAGAATATACCTATCTTCATGCTAGTGTATCTCATTTTGCAGTAAATTACCTACGGCCACCTTCAGTTAATGGTTATACTCAAGCCAATTTATTCATGGTCAATGCTTATTATGATTTTCCTGAAATGTTGCCTGCTATTTCTCCCTTTTTGGGAGTAGGTCTTGGTTATTCTTACTTACAAGCTTTTCTTAGTACTCCCGGGACTATCATCACCAACTATTTAAGTACTCATGTCAGTGCTTTTGCTTATCAAGGTACAGCGGGTATTACCTATAATTTCGCAGAAAATTATGCAGTGAATCTTGCTTATCGTTATGTAGCTACGAATAAAAACAGTGATTTTGGACGTGCTTTTCAAGCGCAAATTGCGAATGCGGGAGCCATTTATCGTTTTGATGGAGTAAATTATAATAAATAATTTTTGACTGAACTAAAATTTACACCTGTTGTTAATCGCTTCGAGAGCATTAATAATTCTTATTATTGTGTTCTCTAGATGACGAATTGAGAATAGACTTCTCATTAGACTTCTTGCATAACCTGTGTATTTGGCTTTAATGCAAGGCGCAGATTATGCAAGAAGTCTATTAAGTTACACTCTCTCTTATGAGTTTGTTAAGGATATAAAATAATGAAGCAGTTAATAAAAATCGGTTTATTATCGCCACTTTTGTTCTCCACCTCTCTTTTTGCTCTAACTCCAATTGATGGTTTTTATTTTGGTTTATTGGGAGAAATGAGTCATGGTCCTTCAAATGATGGAGTATATTTTCACGAAGGTACTCAAATTTATCACGGCACAGTTGGGTATAGTCCTTTGTCAGCTGGTGCTGGTGCTATGCTAGGTTATAAATACCAACATCTTCGTGGTGAAGCTGAATTCTTATATAATAGAATTTCAACCGGCCCTGTCACCGTGAGCACCTGTGGCATCCAAAATCATGATATTTCGACTCCTACTGGGGTTTGTCCACCGCTCTTTGTAGAGCAAGCGTTAGGTTTTAGCGGCAATAGCTCAGCGGTTTACGGCTTCTTTAACGCTTACTGGGACTTCTTTTCTAATGAAGAAAAATCTGATCTAGATCCCTATTTAGGAATAGGGGTCGGTGAATCTATAATAAAAAATGGTAATAGCTTTGTTAATACCATCACCGATTATGCTCATGGACAGACCTACAATAGTTCCGGTATAGCTTATCAAGGAATTGTAGGAATTGGTTATTTTATGGATAGTTTTGCTTGGTGTTCTATGGATTATCGCTTTGTAAGTACTACTCGCAAAGCAAGTAATGGCACTGATAACGCTACCTTGCTTCCAAGCAAAAGTTACACTTTAAGTACCTTAAACTTTACTATTAATGCGGTTTTTGGATAAAGTATGCATTCACAGGGTATGTAAATATTCCTGCTGTCTTTCCCGCTAAGGCGGGAATCCATGCAGAAATCAACCACTGTGCTGAATTTATAGATAGTTTCCCGCCTTTGCGAGAAAGACATAGCGTCAAATACTAGTAAATTACATACTCTATGAACGCTTACTAAGCTAGTTAAGATTATGATCTACGTCGTCCTCTGGCTTGACCAGAGGATCCATGACTTCAGTAGGAGACTGGTTAATTGGTAATAGGTCAGGGGTAGTTAGCAAAGACTAAAGATTTTTGCCCTGAAAAA
>CAMFHA010000120.1 GCA_945952115.1 uncultured Legionella sp.
GAATGTGCACCCTTAATAAACTCCAAAGAAGTTTATTAGGGGTGACCTATTACATAGTGCTTAAGTTACGCTATTAAGTGAATATTACAATAGAGATACTTTTTAGCAACCACACTTCTGGGAGTCTAAATAATCATCTATTTCATCTAGAAGAGCTTGATCTTCAGGAGTGCCATAGTAATTTGAAGTCGAGGAATTCTCTTGAGATGGTTTTTTCGGCGCACTATAGTCATAAATGCCCATTGCTTTTAATCCCGTTGAGATACTTCGTGTTACTAAAGCAATAGCTGTTAAGGGTAATACAACTAAATTGATAATTGTCTGACATAACATTGAGAGGAAGTGATCAGCCATATCTATACAGAAAGAAGCTGATGCTTTGTTTCCTCCAAGCAGATGCATACCGCCACCCACTACTGCACAACCAAAACTTGCTCCTAATATAATGCCAGCTGCTAATGCTAGTCCAGTAGAGTTTAAAAGTCCGAGACCGATGATTAATATTGGTTGAGCTGTGTTGCGTGCGCAAAATATAAATTCTTTTTTTGATTCATAAGGCTTAAAAAACATTTGATCTACACTAAGACGAGTACGATCAAATATTATCTCATCGGATCTCAAGTTATTTTTAATAACAGTTTTGCCTCCAATTAAATGAGCTATATGTAAATCTTTAAGCATGTAAATTCTCCAATTTGTTCTCTAACGTCATTTATAAATTTCATACGTGTCTTTACCAATCCATCCGACATTCCACCGCTTCGTCTTTTTATCTAAAAATACTGTGCTGCGGAATATCGGATCTATTCATAAAAAATGTATAAAAAATAAAAAACAGAGGCTTATTATACGCTTATTTGCAATACAATCTACAAATTGATCTATATGTTAGCTAATTGGATTTTATTTTGAAAATACGGCAATCATTTCTTTCGCTGGCTGTCTTAAATTGGCTTGACAGCTGATCCATCTAGATACAGGAAAGCTGTTGATTTTTGCTCCATGGTAATGTGTGCGTGTAAATGCTGTATCATGATTAGATATAATCACAGGAATTCCTTTCGCTGCAGTCTCTCGGGCTAGTTCGGCTAATTCTATTTGATCTTGTTCATTAAATGTTTTTTGAGTATAAGCAAAAGGTCTAGTATATTTTGAAATAGGAACATAGGGTGGATCGCAATAAATCACATCACCTTGCTCTGCTAATGCAAAAGTCTTTCTAAAGTCATTATGTAAAAATTCAGCTTTAATACTTTTTTTATAAAAAAAATCCATCTCTTTTCGGGGGAAATAAGGCTTTATGTAGGAACCAAAAGGCACGTTAAAAATACCTTTTGAATTATAACGACATAATCCATTATAACCATGGCGATTTAAATAAAGAAAAAGCGCTGATTTTTCTGGTGTAAGTGAAGAATTATTAAAGAGGGAACGCATTGTATAATAATGCGTTTTACAATTAGTTTCAGGTTTAAAAAACTCTTCACAGTAATTAATAAACGACTCTCCTTGCTGTTTTAGAAGAGTATATATCTTGATGAGATCCTTATTCTCCTCTGCAAGTAGGTAAGAAGAGTATTCTGTATTTAAAAAGACTACTCCAGAACCAGCAAAAGGTTCGATAAGCCTTTGGCCAGTAGGAAGAGAACTAGTTACTTGGTGTAAGCAATTGTATTTGCTACCTGCCCATTTAAGAAATGATCTCATTTTGCTCATTGGATAAGCCAATAATTTTTGCGCAAAGTATGGCTTACTTTTAGTATAAAGAAAAGAACATGACTTACAAAAACTCCCAAGCTCGAGACAAAAGAATGTTTTAATGAGGGAGCTTTTCCTAAGTTCTGAAGGAAAAATATCTTGCGACCTTGAGTATAAAAAAGTAATATTAAAAACAATATCGTAACTACTTATCCCGTCATCCTGAGTAGAACGAAAGATCTCTTGAAATTAAGCACAGTACACCATTCGGAGATCCTTCGTCGCGAGCGACTCAAGATGATGTGCGAGCAGTTACACAATATCTTAACCTATACTCAAAACACATGAATTTTCGGTATTTTAGGCAACTTGATTTTTTTGCTTAAATGGGCTTTAAGCGGAAAAAGCAATAGTATAAAAGTCGAAAATTCATGTGTTTTGAGTATAAATACCAGTTTCTTAGAGGTCGCTTGATTAATTACCTTGTATTAAGAAAAAAAATAATTCTTTATATCAGCTTACTTGGCTTAGCATGTGGTTTAGATGGTTGTGTTAACTATTTTGGTATTCACCATCAGCAGCATTTAAAAAAAGTAGATCAATTTGCTACTAAATATAGCCTAACTGGAAATCATGGATCTTGGCCAAAAATGGATTGGGCTAAAGAGTTTGAACCTCATTTACCTCTACTTATTCAAGAAGGTCTAACTAATAATCCAGACCTTCAAGTCGTCGTAGCACGTCAAAGCCAAGCACAAGCTTTAGTTGAAGGGCGTAACGGAGCTTTATTACCGCGTGTCAATTTGATTAGTTTAGGTACTCGTTATCTTTATCAGAATCAATTTCAAAATTTTGCTTTAGCAGCACTTAATTTTAGTTATGAATTAGATTTCTGGGGTAAGAATTATTCTTTACTAGCCCAAGCATTATCAGAAGAGAAGGTGAGCCAAGCTAGCTTATACCAAGCAACTTTAATGCTTTCCACAATGATTGCTACTACTTATAATGAATTAGATTATGACTATGCGCTTAAAGCAGTGTTAGTACGTACTTTGCAACAAAGAAAAGAATTAAATACTATTACTGAAAAATTATTTAAAAGTGGTTTAGCAACAGAAGTTCAAGTGTATCAGGCAAAAAATGTATACGCTGATATAGAAACACAACTCGTTTCAGTTAAAGGACAAATTAAGCAAACACGACAACAATTAGGTGTTCTATTAGGAATAGGGCCTGATAAAGGTTTAACTGTACCAATTCCGCGATTTTATACTGTTGATCACTCTAAATTACCTGATAATTTACCTATTGATTTATTAGGGCGCCGTCCTGATATAGTTGCAGCACGTTGGCAAGTGGAAGCCTCGCTTTATGGTGTGAAGCATATAAAAGCACAATTCTACCCTAATGTGAATTTATTGGCTTTATCGAGTACTTATTTTCTTGGCTCAGGAGCAATCCTTAATAACTCTAATCAATTTCGTGCAGGTGCTGCGGCACTAACATTGCCTGTATTTGATGGCGGTGTTTTGCGTGCTCAATTAAAAAATCAATATGGGAAATTGGATGAAGAAATAGCACTTTATAATTCAACTCTTAATAAAGCTTTAGGTGAAGTTGCCGTACAAATTACTAAAATTCGTAATTTAAATGAGCAATTAAAAGTCCAAAAAATAGCTTTATATGCTGCAAAACGCGCTTTTGAATTAGCACAAAAGCAATATGAATTTGGTTTAACTTCGCAAATTATTGTGCTTAATGCAGAAACGCGCTATTTAGAAGAGCAACAAGGGCGTTTGCTTCTAATTAAGTCGCGGCGTGATTTACAAATTGCTTTAATTAAAGCGCTAGGCGGTGGTTTTAATGAACGCTATTTAACTACACCAAGAACTACGGCTAGCCCTAATTATTTTTTGAAAAAGGACAATCATGTCTAAGCAAGAATCAAAAATCACTGAACTAGTAAATAATCCTAGGCAGAAAATTTTTTTAATCAGACTGACAATTTTTTTCCTTAGCATTGCTTTACTCTATTTCATTTATTGGTTTATTTATTCTCGCCATTATGAAGAAACAGATAATGCTTATGTCAATGGTAATATTATTCCAGTGACCACACAAATAGCAGGGACTATCATTGCAGTTAAGGTAAACGATACCGCTTTTGTGCAAGCTGGTGAGCCGCTTGCGCTTTTAGATCCTACAGATAGACAAATTGCTTTTGATCGTGCTAAAGCTAATTTAGCTTTTATCTTAAGACAAACTGAGCAATTATATGTAAAAGATAAAGGATTTAGAGCAACTATTGATGCTAGAAAATTAACACTAAAACAAGCTAATAGCGATTTAAAAAGACGACAAATGGCTATCAATGTGGGAGGAATATCACAAGAAGAACTAAATCATGCCCAGGATAATTTTAATATTGCCAATAGTATGCTAACTACAGCATTATCAGAATGGAATGCTAATCGGGCTTTAATCAGTGGTACTTCAATAAAAGAGCATCCTACTGTATTACAAGCTGTGGCTGATGTTAAGAAAGCTTATTTAGCGCTTTTACGCACAACAATTAGATCGCCAGTATCAGGGTATATTGCTAAACGTTCGGCTCAAGTAGGGCAAGTAGTTGCTGCTGGTACTCCATTAATGGCAGTGGTTCCTTTAGATGATGTATGGATTGATGCCAATTTTAAAGAAAGACAATTAAGAAAAATAAAACCTGGTCAATCAGTTATCTTAACTGCTGATATTTACGGTTCATCACTTATTTATCATGGAGTAGTTGTGGGTTTTTCTGGTGGAACAGGAAGCGCTTTTTCTTTGCTTCCAGCTCAAAATGCCACAGGAAATTGGATTAAAATTGTTCAGCGTTTACCTGTACGAATTAATATAGATTCACAAGAGATAAAAAAACATCCTCTAAGAATTGGTTTATCGATGGAGGTGACAGTCAATACTGCATCACAATCTTCTTTAAATAATATTAACAGTAATTTAGCGAGTACTACGGATATTTTTAAAAATTTAGATAAGGGAGCTGATAAGATTATTGCTAAAATTTTTAAGGATAATCTAAACGAGAATGAAAGCGATCAGCAAATAAATAATAGTGAAAAAAATAACTCTGATGCAAACAGTAATTAAACCTGCGACTCCTTTAGAAGGAGCGAAATTAATTGTAGCTACGTTTGCAGTAGCATTAGCTACTTTTATGGTTGTTCTTGATTCTTCAATTGCTAATGTAGCGATTCCAACTATTGCGGGTAATTTAGGTGTATCTATTAATGAGGGCACCTGGGTTATTACTTTATTTGCTGCTGCAAATGCTATTTCTATTCCTTTAACTGGTTGGTTAACTCAACGATTTGGGCAGGTGCGTTTATTTATAGTTGCCATTTTATTATTTGTTTTAGCTTCTTTTGGTTGTGGTTTTGCCACTAATTTAAATACGCTTTTAGCAGCACGAGTGTTGCAAGGTTTGGTGGCTGGGCCTCTGATTCCTTTATCACAAGCGATTTTATTAGCCTCTTATTCTAAAGAAAGAGGATCTTTTGCTTTAGCATTATGGGGAATGACTGCAACCGTTGGCCCAATTATTGGACCTGCATTAGGAGGATGGATTACAGATAATTACAATTGGAGTTGGATATTTAATATCAATATTCCTATTGGTTTTTTTGCTGCTGCAGTCACGTGGTGGATTTATAAAGATCGTGAAACACCCGTTAAAAAGTTACCTATTGATACTATTGGTTTAGGTTTATTAGTAATTTGGGTTGGTTCTTTACAAATTATGTTGGATAAGGGAAATGACTTAGGCTGGTTTGATTCATCAGTTATTGTGACTTTAGGCATTATTGCTGTAGTAGGATTTGCTTATTTTTTAGTTTGGGAATTAACAATACAGAATCCTGTTATCGATTTAAGATTATTTACTTCACGTAATTTTTTTAGCGGCACTATTGCTATATCAGTAGGGTATGCAGTTTTTTTCGGTAATTTAGTACTTTTACCACAATGGATGCAAAATGATTTAGGTTATCCTTCTTTGAATTCAGGTTTAGTGACAGCACCTTTAGGTGTTTTTGCTGTGATTTGTTCCCCCATTATTGGTCGTCTTTTACCAAAAGTAGATGCCAGAATTATTATTACGATTGCTTTCCTATTATTTAGTTTTGTCTTTTATTTGCGTTCTTTATATACCATTTCAGTAGATACTTGGGCTTTAGTATTACCTACTTTGTTGCAAGGTATTCCTATGGCCATGTTTTTTATTCCGCTTACTGTTATTATATTATCGGGCTTACCGCATGAAAAAATCCCAGCAGCAGCTGGTTTGTCTAATTTTGTACGAGTTTTTTGTGGTGCAATTGGTACTTCCATTGCAACAACAGTTTGGAATAACCGCTCTATTCTTCATCATGCTCAATTAACTGAACAGGCTACTCCCTATACGAGTGCTTTTATTGAGTTTATGGCTCAACTCAAACATTTAGATACTCATTCTGGAGCATCTAGAGTTATTTTTAATCGTTTGGTCAATGTACAATCTGACACCCTCGCTATTAATGATATTTTTTCTGCCTCTTCTATTATTTTTATTCTATTGATTCCTTTAGTTTGGCTTACTAGGCCAGCAAAAATAGAAGTAGACAAAATCAGTTCAAGTGGGCATTAAACACTCTCGCTACGATTCAACTGCGTTTTGTTTTCTAGGTTAAACTTAGTTGCGACTAATTACCGAAGCAGTCATACGAGAAATACAACTAGTTTTTCCAGTGGTATCAATAATTTTAATCTCCCAAACCTGAGTACTTCGGCCTAAATGGATTGGATAGGTTGTCGCCGTTACTAATCCTTCTCGAACTGAGCGAATATGATTAGCATTAATTTCTAAGCCTACACAATAAAAAAGCTCCAAATTGACTACTGCATTAGCAGCAGTACTCGCTAAGGTTTCAGCAAGGACTACATTAGCTCCACCATGTAAGATACCAATAGGCTGTTTCGTTCGTTCATTTACAGGCATAGTTGCTTTAAGATAATCATCACCTATTTCTATAAATTCAATTCCTAAAAATTCAGACATCGTGTTATTACCGCGACTATTAAGTTGTTGAGTGGTAATCTCTTTGAACCAAATAGACATTTATATCTCCTTTTATGTTCTCAAACAGTCGGAGCCTTGGAGCGATTTAGGTATAGAAATGAAAAAATGAGTGCCGGTACCATATTCACTAGTTACTGTTAAATTTACTCCAATTAAATCAGCAAGTTTTTTACTAAGATGAAGTCCAAGACCTGAGCCTTGAGTTTTTTTCTCGCTAATAAATAATTGTTGAAATGCTTGAAATAAGTAATCCATTTTTTCTTTTTTTATGCCGATTCCTGTATCTATTACATGTAAAATAATATTATTAGAATCTTTTTGAAGCCTTAAAACAATCGTACCTTGTTCAGTAAACTTAATGGCATTATTAATAATGTTAGTAATAATCTGAGTAAGTAATCGTCTATCTGAATGTATTATTAATTTAGACTGGGTTTTGTTGCTCATTAATTGTAAATTCTTTTCTTCAGCAAAAGGCCTTAGGGTATTACTTATCTCTTTAAGTAGTTCGGTAAGATTGATTTCCTCTATAAAAAAAGAAATATTCCCCGAGGCGATTTTTTCAAGCTGAGATAAATCATTAATTAATGACAATAAAGATTTACCACTTTTATTAATAATATTGATTTGTTTTTCTTGCTCTGGCGTCAGATCGCCTGTTAATTTTAAAAGTAATATTTCTGAAAAACCAAGTATAGCGTTTAAAGGGGTTCGCAATTGATGGTGCATGGTAGATAAAAATTGATTTTCGCTTTGATTTTGTTGTTCAAATTCTTTTTGAGGATTACAAGGATGAGTGTATGGGGTTAGATCTCTAAAAATAATAAGATAAAGTGGTTTTTGTCCTTTTCTGTCCCAAGTTCCTAAATATACTTCCATAGGAAAGGTGCTATTATTCTTTTTTAATCCAATTAATTCACAATATTTTTCCCTAGTGTTTTTTATTGGCATTTTATTATGAGCATAATATTCTAAGAATGCAGTTCGTCCCTTTTCTGGTAGCAGTAACTCTATAGATTGATTAAATAACTCTTCTTTTGAATACCCAAATAATAATTCGGCACAATGATTTATTAATTGAATAATTTTTTTTTCATCAATAATAATGAGAGGATTTGGAATAGCATCAATAAAAGCATTTAAATTCATTGAAATCCTTTATATTTTAGTACCGATCGTAACTGCTCGCACGTCATCCTGAGTGGAACAAAAGATGACGAGATGAGCATTTATTAGAACTCTATTAATAACAATATAGATAGGTTTGAAAATATATTCAATAAATACATTTTTCAGGGCCTTGAGTTTAGCCATTTTTCCCTAATCCGTTCGCCCTGAGGAGCGTGCGTAGCACGCG
>CAMFHA010000121.1 GCA_945952115.1 uncultured Legionella sp.
AAGAATGAGCCTTTTTTTTGTTCAATGCAAGCATTTTGAATGATCACGGGTATATCTATGTACAAGTAAATCCAAATGCATCTATTCATGAAGGAGAGTTATTTTCAAATATCATGAGCGGGGGTGCTTTGAGTACACCAACGAATGGTTACGCAGTGAGTGATAATAGCTTTATCTGGAGATTTAAGGCGAAAACAAATACTAGTACAGGTGTTGATCTGAGCGCATCAATAAATCCAGAGGCTTATAATATTTGTCAGGGAACTTATTGTCAGAATGCTGCAAATGTCATTGTGAGACAAGTAGCAACAGGGAATTCAGTCTTTACACCTTACGCTTTAGTAGCGGATCCAACCGTACTGCAAACAGCATTTAGTCAAGCTACACCTGAATTAACTAATGAAAACATTCAAGTGGTCCAATTAAACACAAGAGCGGTTGAAGATGTCATCCCTATGTGGGGCGTGTTGCATGGTCAATCGAGTGGGGATGCGATGCTTGATCAAGCAGGCAAACTATGGATGAAACCTTATGGCGCTGGAATGACGCAAAATCAACACAATACCGTACCTGGATTTAATGCTGCAGCCTATGGCGCAGTGATTGGGAAAGACATGCAATTGACCGATGATTGGTTAGTTGGAGGTGCTTTTGCAGCAGGTGGTGATAACATGCAAGGGCAAGCAGCATTAAGCACTCAGTCGATTAATAGTACAGTTTATCAAGGAATGCTGTATGGTTCCAAAAAGCTTCCTAACCATATCTATTTTGCAGGCCAAGGTTTAGTCGGATTTGAGAATAATGATACGAAACGAACGATTCCTCTTTATGCTAGTACAGCGCGAGGCTCATATGATAGCTGGTTTACGAATATTAGAGGAGAGTTGGGATGGAGTAGTTATACTCTAGGTAAAAATTTTGTATTAACGCCGGAGATTGATGTGAGTTACCTCTATGTCAATCAAGGTAGTTATCAGGAGTTAGGATCCCCCATGAATTTATTGGTGGGCGCTAGTAATAATTCTTCACTTATTCTTGGCGCTTATTGTAATGGAGCATATAACTTAGCCTCAGTTTATAAACGACAAAATTTAACCTTGACTGGTTATGTAGGCGTTGCTGGTGATGTGCTTAGTAGTCAGCCACAAGTCAGTGCAGCTTTTATAGCGGGCGGCCCCTATTTTAATACCTTTGGTGTGCAATTTAATCAAGCCGTATTTCGCGGTGGTGCTGGGTTAGTCCTGACCAATCCCAATAACCCATTTAGTATTAATTTAAACTACGATGCACAAGTAGGTAATAATGCTTATAGTAATATTGGGTCAGCAACAATTAAATATATAGCATAAATGAGTTAAGCGTATTCGCCAACGGTGCGAGCTCTTGTTCGAATCGACGCCAACGTTCTACTGATGAAGCATATAGTGTTTGACGAACTTGTATAACGCTAGCTGTGCGTACTGACCGTTTAGATTCATAAAAAGCAAGGCAGGCAGGATCCCATTTTAAGTCGCAAAAACTAAGTAATTGTTTAGCTTCTTTTTCCAAATTGTGAACAATATCTTCATACTGAATATCAAGCCATGAGTGTTCAGGAAGAATTGCTCGCCAGTGATTCATAATAAGCTCATAACAATGGTAATATTGACCTAACTCAGTTAAATCATAAGAATAAAGCTGTCCTTGGTTAAATAGCTTGGAGTAGCAAGATAAACACGTATCCATAGGGTTACGTTTTACATGAATAATTTTAGCGTTAGGTAGTAATGCGTGTATGACCCCAACTACAATATAATTGTGTAACATTTTATCAGTAATATGTAGAGCCTTGGATGAAAAACGTTGTATGTAGTTAAGATATTTTTCTATGATGGTACGATAAATGAACGGTGATAAATGGTAAATGTTTTCTGGGTATCGTAGTGCCGAAGCATGATTTTCTACCGGCCATTGGATGAGATCCGTGAAATATTTTAATTCTCCTGCACCATAAACACTTGGGTGACTAGATAAAATCTGTTCGACCAATGTGCTTCCAGAACGAGGCATCCCAACAATAAAGATAGGTACTGCAGATGGATGAGCAAAAGCTCTTAGGTATTCAATAGTGTCTTTAGTAAAACAACGAATGATCTGTTGAGTAAACTGAATCTGTTCTTGAATATTATAAGTAATTTGCTTGCGCTTTATAGTGCAGCCTTGACGAAAATACTCAAAAGCCTTGGCCCATTCTCCCAAATCATCAAAACATTTGCCTAAAGCAAAATAGACATACTCCTTGCGGGACACCTCTTGAATATTATTGGCAAGAGCGAGTAGTTCTTTAAAACCTATATTATTAGGTTTTACCTTGCTGAGCTGAGCGAGGCTATAATATGCCCATACACGAGTATCGATGCTGGGATGTTCAGCAATACTTAAAAATTGTTCTTTTGCTTTAGCTATCTCGCCCATTTCCGTCAACACGGTTCCTTTGCTAACATATAAACTTGCTAAAGTTGGATCTATAGATAGTGCTTGATTTAAATAAAACAAAGCTTGGGTATGGTTTCCTTGTTCACTATAAATGATCCCAAACAATTGATAGAATTCTGCTTTTTCAGGATGTAGAACCATTGCTTGACGGATATGTTTTTCTGCTTCTATAAAATCTTGTTTATGCAAGTTGACCTTTGCTAAACCATAGTAAGCCTCTGCAGAATTAGGGTTTAATTGTAGTGTTTTTTCAAAGTGCAATAATGCCGAATCATAGTGTTCTAACCCTATTAATGCCAATCCCAAATTGCAATGCGCATCAGGAAAAGTGGGCGCTATATTAATTGCGCAACTCAAGTATTCAAAGGCCTGATTAAATTCATATTGTTCCAAAAGTAAAACACCTAAATTATTATAAGGTTCAATTAAATGAGGCATTGCAGTAATAGCAGATAGATAAAATGCTTTTGCTTTTTCTTTGTCGTCTTTTTCTTTATAAATGCTTCCCATATTATTGAGCGAATAACCTAAGTGTGGGTTTATTCCTAGGGCCTTTTGATGACATAGTTCTGCTTGCTCATACTGTTTGATATCATAATAGGCAACACCCAAATTTGACCAGGCTGATGCTGATTCAGGATCGAGGGTGACGGCGCGTTGACCCGATTGAATACTTAAATCAAATGTTTTTAGCTTACGATGCATTTCCCCTAAATTGCTATGAAATAATGCAACGGTTGGATGAGCATCGATGGCTTTTTGAATGAGTTGAACTGCTAAGGGTATTTTACCCACTTGATAAGCGATAACTCCTAATAAATGCAAGGCTTCAGCATGGCTTGGATTTTGGTTTAATATCTGATTTAAGATAGTTTCTGCTTGAGCTAATTTACCTTCATTTTGTAATTGCATCGCTATTCGCAAAGCCTCATCTATCGTTATCATGCACTAATCCTTTTCAAGTTGCGATAAGGCGCTACTATATCCAGTAAGGGTTGTAATTCTTGAGCAAAATGCTGCCAGCGTTGTATGGATGTTTTGTAGATGGGTTGTCTTACTTGGGTCAAACTAGCTGTTTTAACTAGGCGTTTATTTTTATAAAACTGAAGGCAGGCGGGATCCCAAGGTAAACCAATGTAGGCTATTAGTTGTTTTGAATAGTTTTCATAATCAGTAACCATCTCTTCATACCGTAAATCAAAGAGGGCTGTTTGCGGCAAGACTGAATGCCAATGCTGCATGGTTTCCGCATATAACTTATAATAATTTCCTAAAGTTGTTAAATCATAAGCAAAGGACATACCTTCTTTAAACAGGTGGGTAAAGCAGGAAAAACAAGAGTCCATCGGGTCACGAATCGCATGAATGATTTTTGCCGTAGGGAGCATTCGGTAGATCATGCCAATATAAAAGCAATTGCTTGGCATTTTATCAATAATATACTGTTTGTCAGGGGCTAATTTCCACGTTCTTTCCAAATATTGTTCCCCAAGACGTGCAAATTCTTCATCCGATAATTGCATCACCCATAAGTGAAAAGGCAGATTGGATGCATAACATGCTTCTTGGATCACTTCATCTAAAATACTTAATTCGCCTGCACCATAGATATGTTCATGACTGGAAAGTATTTGTTCTATTAAAGTAGTTCCTGCACGAGGCATACCTACAATAAAAATAGGACAGCGTGTTTCTTTTGTTTTGAACTCTTTTTTTAAAAAAGAAGTCGTAAAAATATTGGGGGTATGTTTGACTAGTTCATGCAGTTTTTTGTTATTCCAAGGCACACTGGCATGGTGTAATCGATTGCCTTCAGCATAGGCTTTAAAAGCGCGTGCATAGTCCTTAATATCGTCTAGAGCTTTCCCTAGTGTAAAATAATAACGGATGCGAGTAGATATTGCGCTATGTTCTATTTTTGGCATCATAGCTTCTATAGAAGCTAAATGTGGATCATTTGGTACATAGATTTTTATTAAAGATAAATTATAATGAGCATCTATAAAATCAGGATTTACTTCGACTGCAGCTTCAAAATGTGTACGAGCCTCATCAAGTAACCCTTCTTCACTATAAATAGCCCCTAAATTATTTTGAGCCTCGGCATGTTTTGGATTTAGCTGAATAGCTGTTGCATAAGCTATTTTAGCTTGTTTCTTATCGCCAATACATTCAAAAGAAGCTCCCAAATTATTCCAAGCTACGCCGTAATTTTGATCATAGGAAAGCGCAACACGATAATGTTGGATTGATAATTCAAATTGCTGATTGTTATTATAGGCAAGGCCTAAAAGAAAATGATTTTCAGCAGAATGAGGTTCTATATTGATGGCTATTTTATGTGAGGTAATTGCTAGTTCATAGTGTCCTACCCGACGCAAGAGTTCTCCTAGGTTGCGCCTATACAAAGCAATATTAGGTGCCATTTCGGCAGCTTGTTGCATAAATTGGATAGCATCCGCCATATTATTTTGCTGAAAAGCTGCCAGTGCCATCCCTAATAATGCGCTGTGGTTTATTGGATTTTTTACTAAAACCGTTTGATACAGTTGCGTTGCTTGAGAAAAGCGCCCATTTTGCAAGTGTAATTCTGCTTCTTGCATTAAGTGTTGAGTAGGGGCTTCGAATGCTTTAGATTGGAAGGATAGCAGAGCATTTTTTATGCAAGACCAAGGGGCACTCCAATCTCCAAGCGTACTTTGTCGAAAAAGAGTTACATTGGAGTACCAGGGGCTATCTTCACGTTGTAAAAACCAACGCCAATCAGAACACAGTGGTAATAAAATCCATACTTTTTTACCCATTGCCGCAGCTAAATGAGCAATAGAGGTATCAATCGTGATGACTAAATCAAGGCATGCAATTAAAGCAGCAGTTCCTGACATCGTGCTTAATTCTAGGCTGTAATAGGGTATTTTATGTTGATCAAGTTTGTTTTTTTCTTCAAGAGAAATATCTTTCTGTAAGCAAATAAAATCAAGGTTATTTTGAGGCAAAGTTAATAGTAAGCTAAGTGAAATGCAACGTTGCGGATTCATTGGGTGTAAGCTGTTTCCTTTCCAGGCGATGCCAACCCTTTTATTGCTTGAAGTTCCTAAGGTTCTTTGACTGGTTTCAAAAACAGTAGGCTCTGGAACTATGTAAGGAATGGCTTTGGGAATTGTGTGCAGCTCTGTATTAAATAGTCTCGCCAAGCTCATGGAAGGGCAGTGATAATCACAATTCGGCAAGGGTGACCCTATCGCTATAAAATGAACCGTAGTGTGCCATGAATAAAAAAGAGGGATTAAAGCAGGTTGGATTTCAACAAAGACGCGTG
Organism: uncultured Legionella sp.; assembly: GCA_945952115.1. GTDB lineage: Bacteria > Pseudomonadota > Gammaproteobacteria > Legionellales > Legionellaceae > Legionella. The sequence continues at coordinate 5,795 of CAMFHA010000121.1, forward strand.
CGCCTAATCCTACTAGCAAAGGAATATAACGAAAAAATTGGATACTATCACCAAGACCTTGCTCGAAATGGATAAGAATAGATTTGCCTTGTAGTGTCATCACACTTACAGACTCAGGCATTTTCCATGTTTGGTTCTTGGCTCGCGAGGGGCCTAACCAACGGTATTCAAACAGCTTAAACCCAGGCAATAGCTTTCCCATAGCTAATAAACACAATGAATAATTATAGTGAATTATATTATCTGCACGAAAGGTCAATGCTTTTTGATATTCTTCAAGCGCCTCATGATGGCGATTGATTTGTGTTAAACAAAGTGCACGTTTCCATAAGGCATCCACATGAGTTGGATCTTGGGCGATAATACGCTCAAAACAATTTATTGCATTAAAGTACTGCCCCATCTGATAGAGCACTTCTCCATGCAAGGTTAACGTATTGCGTGTATCTTGAAGTTGCAAAGCGCGTTGTGAATAGACCGCAGCTTCCATTGCTCGATTTAATTCCATCAATATTTTCGCACAATTGATTAAGGCCTCTATATATTCTGGTTCTAACAAAATAGCCTGATTAAAAAAGAGTAAAGCTTGCTGAGGTTTATTTTGTTTAAGACAATGATTGCCTTGTTCTATCAATTGGTTTAGTTCAGAGGTCATTGTAAATGAGTTCCTATGAAGAAGAATCATATTTGGCATAGGTTTCGAATATCGACCATTGCTTGAGAGTCTGCTTCTATTTCTTTATGGAATAGAGCGCTATCAAATACGCCTGAAGACAATTGATGAGTATTAAGCACACCTAATTGCATAAAAGTCTCAGGGTTAGTTAACACTTTTTCTAATAAATCTGGATGATATTCTTCAGGATTTACCAGAGTTAAGCTACCTAACCTTTTTGAACAATCTGATGTATCAGAATAATTTGCACCTTTTAACGCGACTGCACCTAAAACTGATAATATGAAACCACCACAACTTGTGCCTTGGTTTTTTTCAGGTTGTAAGTAACGTATAAATTTCATAATAAAAGATACACACATTGTTGGTAGATTCAAAAGAGGCGCTATAAAAATGGAAAGAAATCTAACCAAAGAATTAGGAGGTACGGGATTGTCAATCATTGGTGCATAAGCACGTTTGGCATAATTGCAATAAATTTGCAAATTAACTTCTTTATTTGTTTCTTTCGCAGCGGCCCAACTAGACTTAGTAAGATCGAGTAAGCTATGAATGGCATAAGTAACTTTTGTTAATCGCCAAAACTCTGCTTGCTCTGCAATCTCTACGCCTTTCAAAGTACAATGACGCACTACATGCACAGTCAATCGATTATTAAAAAAGCATCCTAGATTGCCGGTTGAAACTCCAGCTGACAAACTTCCGACTAATTTTTCTAGAGAGCCTCGCGCACATCCTTTGGGGGAGGTAACATCTATGATATTGGTCGCTCTATCATCATAAGGTGCAAAAATAGCAGCATGAAAAAGCTTTCCATTAAGTTTAAAAAGGATAATATCCCCGGCTTGTAATTCTTTAAAATTCATTTTTAGTTATACTTTTTGATCTAAAAGAAAATATTTTGAATAGTTTCATTGAATAATACAAGATATTGTTTTGAGAAATTTTCTTGGGGTAGGGAAATACAAAGAGAGCAAGCTTATATGCGGTTTATGAAAAGAAAATGTCTCAAAGAGTTTTTTAATAATGATTTACATTAATTTTTAATTATAATTCGCCTAAAGTTATTTGATACCACTGAAGCTATAGATAGGCCTAGCAACTAGGCCAAGTTTTGGAATAGAAGCTTAAAGTTTTAATCCAGTTACTCCTTCTAGGGCTTGAAGAGAACTACCCACAATCACGCCTCCAATCATTCCAGCTGCAGCTAGATGTCCATCGCTCATACTATCGCCACGGGATTAAGGCAAGAGGGGCTGTTTCATTTGATTTGAAAAATGATTGATTTGCAAAAACGCTCTATACCCGTGATCTTTCAAAATGCTTGCATTGAACAAAAAAAAGGCTCATTCT
>CAMFHA010000122.1 GCA_945952115.1 uncultured Legionella sp.
CTCCTCAGCATGAACGGACTTTATAGTCAACAAAAACTTAAGGCTAATTGGAAGCATAAAGCGCGGAACGTAGGCTTTTTGGATTTATAATGTACGTTTTAGATGCGTTTACCCTGCCTTTTCTATAGTCAATCTTTTCGTTACTAATAAAGTCGGTTATTATAGTCCGATTATTTTCCTCCTTTCTATGGATGCTTTTATGACAGTAAGAACACGATTTGCTCCTAGTCCCACCGGCTTTTTACATGTAGGGGGCGTGCGGACAGCTTTATTTTCATGGCTTTATGCTAAGCGACATCAAGGACAATTTATTTTACGTATTGAAGATACTGATAGAGAGCGTTCGACCCAAGAATCAGTACAAGCTATTCTTGATGGAATGGCATGGCTTGGTTTGGATTATGATGAAGGTCCATTTTATCAAACAGAGCGTTATGAACGTTATAATCAAATTGCTCAGCAATTTTTAGATGAGGGAAAGGCTTATCGTTGTGAATGTAGCAAAGAACGTTTAGAAGCATTACGAGAAAATCAATTATTAGCTAAAGAAAAACCAAGATATGATGGTCATTGCCGTGATAAAAATTTAACAAACAGTAATAACCCTCATGTTATTCGTTTTAAAAACCCTCAAACTGGCGTGGTTTCTTTTCATGATGAGGTTTATGGTGAAATTCATGTTAATAATAATGAGTTAGATGATCTTATTTTAGTGCGATCAGATGGCCATCCAACGTATAATTTTGCCGTGGTCATTGATGATTTAGATATGAATATAACGCATGTAATTCGTGGTGATGATCATATTAATAATACTCCACGACAAATTAATTTGTTTAAAGCTTTAAATGCGCCTATTCCTAAATTTGCTCATTTGCCGATGATTTTAGGAGACGATGGAAAACGTTTATCAAAGCGGCATGGCGCTGTGAGTGTTTTACAGTTTAAAGAGCTCGGTGTTTTACCTCATGCCTTATTAAATTATTTGGTGCGTTTGGGATGGTCTTATGGGGATCAGGAAATTTTCAGTGTATCGGAAATGATTGAATTTTTTGATTTAAAAAATGTGAGCCGCGGTGTATCAAGTTTTAACTATGATAAATTGTATTGGTTGAATCAACATTATCAAAAATCAGATTCACCTGAATCAGTAGCTCAAGCTTTAAAATGGCATTTTGAACAGGCAGGAATTAATTTGTCTTCTGGTGGTCCTTCTTTAGTAGATTTGGTGAAAGTACAAGCTGAGCGTTGTAAATCATTAGTAGAATTATGTCAGATGAGTTTATATTTTTATACGGATACTATTGATTATGATGAGGACGCGGTTAAAAAACATTTACGTCCGGTTGCTTTAGAACCTTTAGCTGCGCTTTATGAACGTTTAAAACATTTAAACGTCTGGCAACCTGATGCCATTCAAGAATGTATTAATGAAGTTAGCATGCAATTTGATATCAATATGGGAAAAATTGCTCAACCTTTGCGTGTTGCTGTGACTGGTGCAGGCACGTCTCCTTCAATTGATGCAACTTTAACTTTATTGGGTCAGGAAAAAACCTTAACGCGAATGGAAATTGCTTTAGAAAAAATTAAGCTTAGAGCAGCAAACGCTTAATTTTAGTAAAAAATTTGGGAGCAGTTCTTTTAAAACGACGAAGTAATGAAAATATTGTCGTTTTTAAGGAGTTGTACCCAAAAAATTCAGAGGATCGTAGATGAAAAGGAATTTATTACTATTGATGGGTATTATTTGTTTATTTGTTTCTCCCATAGTTTGCTCATTAACCAAAGACCCGCTTGATAATCAATTACAGTTAATTGTTGATAAGTTTCTGCAAGATAATGCCGCACAAGAGCAACTTGCTGGAATAAGCGCATCTATTTTTATTCCTCAAGAAAAACAAGATCATCATGATGTTAAAAATTTTACAGCAGGAACTGTAGGACAAGCTCCTTTTTTAAATAAGCTGACATCTAATGATTTTTTTGAAATAGGGCGTATTAGTCAATCATTTATAACTGTTTTAATACTGCAATTGCATACACAAAATAAATTATCGCTTGATGATCCTTTAGGAAAATGGCTTCCTGAATATACTCAATGGACTAAAGTTACAATAAGAGAATTATTGAATATGACTAGTGGAATACCAAATTATTCTTCTGATCCAGCCTTTCAAAAAAAAATGAATGCTAATTTAAATTACCAGTGGACTAATAAAGAGTTATTAGCTTATGCTCATCCAGAAAAACCACTTCATCAAAATCAGAATCACTTATTTTCTTATTCAGATTCAAATTATCTTCTTGCGGCTTTAGTTATAGAAAAAGTAACTAAAGATAATTTTTCTCATCAATTAGCACAGTTATTTAAACAAGCTAATTTAAATAATAGTTTTTATTTAGCTGGCCCTGAAGCAGAAAAAATAAAAAAAGAAATCTCTAATCGTTTAACTCATGGTTATTATTATGCTAAACAAGATAAAAAATTAATGGATAGTTTTAACAGAAATTTATCTTGGCTTGGCGCAGCTGGAGCTGTAGTAGCTACTACTGAAGACGTAGCGCGTTGGGTGCTGCTATTGTATCGCGGTACCTTAATTGAGGCACGGTATCGTGAAGATGCTTTAGCAGCAATGGAAACTATTATATCGTTAAAAACAGGGCATCCTATCCCAGAAGTCAATGAATTAGATTCTATCGGCTTTGGTTTAGGAGTAAGTGCTTACTACGATAAAAAGAGCAAACATACCTTTTGGCTTTATCAAGGTGATACTTTAGGCTTTCGCATTATTTATTTTTGGAACCCTTGTAATGATATTGTTACTGTAGTTGCTGGAAATAGTAAAACGGGACAGGAGCATTTTGATTTTAAATTGGATGATCCTCTTGTACAAATAAACTTAAAATTGTATCAAGCCATTGTGAAATCACATAACGAATTGCAATGTGAAGTATAAGGTAATAAGGAGCATTAATGACTGCTTATTTATTTCCAGGTCAAGGATCTCAAAAACTAGGAATGGGAGAAGATCTATTTTCTTTATTTCCTGATTTAGTAGAAAAAACTGATCAAATCTTAGGTTATTCAATTGTTGAATTGTGTGTGTATGATCCTAGGAATCAATTAAATAAAACAGAGTTTACTCAACCTGCTTTATATGTTGTAAATGCACTGAGTTATTTAAAAAAATTAAATGAAATGGATGGGGCGATGCCTGATTATTTTTTAGGGCATAGTCTAGGTGAATATAATGCTCTTTGGGCCTCTGGAGCTTTTGATTTTGAAACAGGCTTAAAATTAGTACAAAAAAGAGGGTATTTAATGAGCCAAGCAGCCAATGGTAGTATGGCTGCAGTAATTGGTTTAAGCAGCGAGCAAGTAACAGCTATATTAGCTCAAGATCATTTAAGCGATCTTTCTATAGCTAATTATAATTCCTATTTACAACAAGTAATTTCGGGGCCTTTAGAATCAGTTATACAGGCTAAAGAATATTTCATTCGTGCAGGTGCTAAATTATATTTGCCTTTGGCTGTTACTGGAGCTTTTCATTCTCCATTAATGGAAGCTGCACGATTCGCATTTTCACACTTTCTAGCTGATTTTGATTTTTCTCCATTACGTGTGCCTGTTATCGCCAATTTAAATGCATTACCTTATAAAGAGGAAGAAATTAAGAATACTTTAGCTTTACAAATTGATCATTCAGTACAATGGCTTCAATCTATCCGTTATTTAATTAGACATAGTGAGTCGGAATTTCAAGAAGTTGGTCCAGGTAAAGTATTAACTAACTTAATCTTACGTATCAATGATGGGCAATAATGGACTAGTGCTTTCTTATCAGAGTAAACGTACATTATAAATCCAAAACACCAACGTTCTGCGCTTTATGCGCAGAATCTAGCTTCTATCTCACTTCATACCCGTCTGGGTGCTGTGCATAAAGTACAGCACGTAGGCAACAGAGACGCTTTTAGTGCTCAAAATTTAGATACGTTTACTCTGCTTTCTTATTTTGATTCTGGTTTTTTATTGAGAAAAATGATACTATGCAATCAAATTGACCTTAATTTGCTCATAATGTCTGATTCAAATAAACCAGATTTTAATGATTTAACGATAAATCTAAAGGATACTCAGTTTTTCATTGCTATTGCAAAAGAAAAAGGCCATTCCTTCATTATGTTAGGCACTTATAAAGAAACTAAAGTGCAACATTTATTATGCCGTGTAGGAAAAGTTTTTGATTTAGATCCCTATGGGCTTGGTATTATTGATCCTCATACAGTAGGAGTGAGTTTAATTAAAGCTGTTTTTTCAGAAACACAGGCCAAAATAAATGATGAAGGTATAAAAAGAAAATCATTTGGTCATCTCGCAATTTCTTATCAAGCGTATGATATCAATTTTCAACACTATTTAAATTTTATTCAAATTTTAGAGTCATTACAAAAACCAATAAATCGTTTTAAATGTTATAAACCTATTAATAAAACAGCTAATACGGTTTTATTAAAATATACTGATAATAAAGTATTAGACAATAAATCCTTAAACAATTCTTTATTCTCATCTTTTAATCATTTATCTATAAATAATACTTGCAGACATACGGCGATTAAATTAATTGAGGAAACCCTTGAGCAATCAATTCCTGCTGTTTCAACTAATTTTTATGATAATTTATCGTATACTAGTTTTTTAGATTATGGGGTACCTAGTTTATCTTTTGCTTTTTATGTTTTACCACCACCACCTAATGGTTATATTTCTCTTGATAAAGAAAAAAATAAAATAGTAGAAAAACTTTATAAGCGTATGGAAAAAATGATTTTACTTGAGCCTAACTCGAAAGATACGCAGAAGAAATTCATTTGTTTAAAAAATTTTTATAATCAATTAGTGCAGGATGAAATTCAAGAACCATCAATTGATAAATTGCTTTATACTATTCAATCTTGGAAAAAAGAACACTACACTACTTTAAACAACTTAAGAGTACGGTATTTTTGGGATGATTTTATTGATCGAAAATCTGCCACATTAAATACTGTTGAGGAAATTGAACGAGATTTATTGCATAAACTTTAATGTTAATAGGAGATTATTTTGTTCAAAGCTGCATTTAAAGGAGAATTAGATTTAAAGTTTTTTGAACAAGCTGAATTTGAATCATTAGATCACATTTCTGAAGAAAATAAACCTTTAATCATAGCACGCAATGCTTTACGTTTTTTAATGATGGGATGGTCTAAGTCTTGGACTGAGCTTATTACTTGGCCTTTATTCAAAGCCGTTTTTATTGAACGGAATCCAATTTTAGTTCGAGCGATGCGCTTAGCTTTTCAACAAGGATTTGAGCATTTATTTAAACAATTAAATGAAATCGAGCTTAATGACAATAAAAGAGAACAAATTCAGCTTTATTTAAGTAATTGTATTAATTTATTACCTTATTCTGATTTGACTCCTTATGAATCAATAAAAATCCCACAACTTATTGATAATAAGTGGGTACTTGTTGATTATTACATCACACCAATTGAATTAAGCACTCAAGAACAGCTTATTAAGGATCACGATAAAGTTTTTGCTTATGGTTTACACGCTATTAATAATGAAGATGCACAATCGCATCTTATTTTTATGGGAACTACCTATCCTGCGGGGCAAGGTTTTAATTCTCAAATCGATAGTGATTTTAAAGCTTTTGGTCATGTTGGTAATAATTTGTATCTGAATGGCCGAAAGAATATTTTAAAATGGTTGGCTGAACAGAAAAAGAAAATTCATGTTTGTGGAGTGAGTTTAGGAGGATCCTTGAGTCTTTTATTTGCTTTGGACCAAGGAGAACATATTGATCGTGTTGATGCTTTAAATCCACCTGGTTTAGATGAACACTGGGGAAAACCCTCTTATGATAATTGGGAACATTTAGCAGTAAAGCCTAAAGTAGTTATTCAGCAGCAAGCGAATGATCCTATTTCAATTTTCGGTGCATGGAAAAAAGAATGGGAAATTATACGTATTATTCCACCAAAAGATAAAAAAGGACCTAATGCTGTTTGTGATCATTTTCTTAATTATGCAGGTTTTTCAGGGACTGAATTTTCCTATGGTTCAGCTGAAGAACAAAATAAAAAAAGAAAATACCGTAATGTTTTTATTTTCTCTTTAGGAAGAGCAGTTGTGTACTATACTGCTATTTGGCCTTATATGTTCTTATTAAGACCTCTAGGTTTTTTAGTTTATGAGCAATTATCGAAAAAATCGATTCTTTTTTTCTTAGGAATCGCAGTAAGCTTAATTTTGCTGCTTAGTCTTTTAAGTGTTCCGCCATTGTATTTGGCTCTAGGAATTTTTGCGAGTGGGTTAAGTTATGGTTTCACCTCTTATTGGAAAAAGTATAAAACAACAGAAGAAATGAACAACAAACCATTAGATGGTATTGCAAAGCTTCATGATCCTCAATTACCGAGAAATTCAAAATTAAATATTTATAATCCCGATAATGCCATTGATTTAGATTTAAGTTATGGTGAATTAAATACGTATTATAAAATAATGAGGCAGGTAAAGCAGAAAGAATTAATACCAAAGGAAGATAAGCCATTTAAACATAATAAGTCTTTTTCTAAAAAAACTTTATTAGAAGAGTGTAAAAACCCTGAATTAGAAGATAAAATTGTTTCGTTGCATCTGTCTAAAGCGAAAGCAATTACCATTAAGCGGACTTTGGCTTTGGTGGATAAAATTGGTTTGGATAATCCGAATGAATTAAAACAACAAGTAAGCGAAGAGTATCAACGTTATTGTTTTGGCAAATAGTGTTTTTATCATGCATAATTATCAAGATTTAATCTATATTTTCAATCAATGTTTTGAGAAAGAGTTTAATACTCGCCTTGTGAAGGGCGGAGATGAACCTATCTATCTGCCTGCTAATGAACATTGCGCATACAATGCAATTTTTTTCGCACATGGTTTTTTTAGCAGCGCTTTACATGAATGTTCTCATTGGCTAATTGCAGGGACTCATCGAAGAACTTTAGAGGATTTTGGTTATTGGTATATTCCTGATGGTCGTAATTCCGAGCAACAAGCTTTGTTTCAGCAAGTAGAGGTCAAACCACAGGCAATAGAATGGATTCTTTCGGTTGCTTCAGGACATCAATTTCGAGTGAGTGTGGATAATCTTAATGGTGAAACAACAGATACTCAGATATTTAAACAGGCAGTATATCAACAAGTTCTTTATTATTGTCAAAATGGTTTATCTATGCGAGCAGAACGTTTTCGCAAAGCCTTATGTAATTTTTATCAAACCTCTTTAATATTAAATAGCACTCAATTCGATTTCCACACAATTTAGATAAAATCTGACTTTTTACTAAGAGTTTAGCGCCCCTTGCCCTCGAACGGTCACTGCCATTAAGTTAAGGAATTTCACATCGTAACCGTTCGGGCTGAGGAGG
>CAMFHA010000123.1 GCA_945952115.1 uncultured Legionella sp.
CAAAGCGCCCACACAGTTTGTCTTCTCTCTTCTTAATGAACTTTGCCCCGAAGGCATGTTGCGTATTCTACTGATTTATCTTGCCTTGTCAAACACTTTTTTAACTTTTTATGCGAATAATTTCATTGCGCCTTTTTTAAAGACACTTTGGTGATCCTACGTTTGCCAATTTGTATTATATATGTTTCTTCTGTTGATAATACAACACTTGGATCAGAAATTTTTTCATTATTTACTTTAACAGCACCTTGTTTGATCATACGCAAAGCTTCTGAAGTACTCGCAGTTAGCCCCGAATGTTTTAGAATTTGATTTAAAGGAATAGTTGCATCACATTCAATGACAAGCTCTTCTAAATTTTCAGGAATAATTCCTTTTTGGAAACGTGCAATAAATTCTTTATGAGCTTCTTCTGCTTGTGCTTGATTATGAAATCGTGCAACGATTTCTTTGGCAAAATCAATTTTTACATCCCGAGGATTTAACCCATCAGTTACCGCATTTTTTAATGTTTGAATTTCTTTTCCGGTTTTAAAGCTTAATAAATCAATATAACGCCACATTAACTCATCAGATATAGACATAATCTTACCAAACATCTCCGATGCTGGTTCGTTAATGCCAATATAGTTATCTAAGGATTTAGACATTTTTTTTATTCCGTCTAAACCTTCTATTAAAGGAGTCATCATAACCACTTGAGGCTCTAAACCATAATGCTTTTGTAATTCACGCCCCATTAATAAATTAAATTTTTGATCGGTTCCACCAAGTTCTATATCTGCTTTTAATGCTACAGAGTCATAACCTTGTAATAACGGATATAAGAATTCATGAATTGCAATAGGCTGACTATTAAGATAACGTTTATTAAAATCATCTCGCTCCAACATACGAGCTACTGTGTGAGTAGCTGCTAAACGAATTAAATCCACTGCATTGAATTTTCCAAGCCAATGAGAGTTAAATGCTACCGTTGTTTTATTTGGATCTAAAATTTTAAAAACTTGCTCTTGATAGGTTGCGGCATTTTCTAACACTGTTTCTTCACTTAAAGGCATTCGTGTTATATTTTTACCTGTTGGATCACCAATCATCGCCGTAAAATCACCAATTAAAAAAATGATCTCATGGCCATAATGTTGAAATTGTCTTAATTTATTAAGCAATACGGTATGACCTAAATGAAGATCAGGCGCCGTAGGATCAAACCCTGCTTTAATTTTTAAAGGAATACCCTTTTGCAATTTTTTTTCAAATTCAAGCTGTGGCAATACTTCTTCACAACCTCGCATTAACTCAGTAACTACTGGATCTTCAACTATCATGTTATTAAAACCTATATATAATGATTGACCTATCTTCTCTCAGCGGGTATCTTAGCCCGGTTAACAAATTTCTGCCAAGAAAAATAGATATAATCGTAATTTTGCTAATCAAAAATAAAAAAAATATAACAAAATATTCAATTATTAGGTAGAATTATTAACTTAAATAATGTAGCGGTCACTTCATTCAAGGATAGAACATATTGATTGCAATAAGAATAGTAGAATTGTTGTGCATGACAGCAGTATAGGCAAAAAATGGCTCAAAGACCACATACAGTAAAACAACAGTCTGGCAAACCATCAAGACTAGTAATGATCTTTGCATTAATTATTGCATGTTCACTTCCTTATTTTTTAGTGAAGAATTCCGCACATCATCAAAAAAGTAAACTAACGACCTTACCAAACAATGAAACTAAATCATCTCCTTTAGATAAAATAAAAATTATTCATGAAACAGAATCTAGTTCAATAACCATTCATCGCACTGACAATAAAAAAATTATAAAACCTCTTCAACTAGAAGAAATTAAACCTATAGTGATTAATGCCGTTAAAATTGAAGCAAAAAAAATAGTTAATGCCGCACCTAAAATTAGAGATAATGAATGGCAAACTATCAGACCGCGTTCTGGTGATTCTATGGCTACTATTTTCCATAGACTGGGCTTAAGCGCTAAGAATCTGCATGAAATTTTACAAAATAAAACTTATGCAAAAACACTTACATCAATTAAACCTAGCCAAGAATTAAAATTTCTAGTTAATAAAGGTCGTTTAGAACAATTAATTATTCCTATTGATTATGTAGATACTCTTACTATTTCAAGAGCCTTGAGAGGTTATAAATATCAAATTAGCTCTAAAAAAACCACTGCTCAACCTATTTATATAACTGCTACCGTTAACGGTTCATTATATACCACAGCTCAAAGAGCAAACATTCCAGTTAAATTGATCAAATCAATGACTGAAATCTTGAAAAGAGAAGTTGATTTTTCGCATATTCGCGCAGGAGATCAATTTTCGATTATTTATGATGCTTATTATGTTGAAGACAGAATGGTAGGAACTGGCGATATCGTTGCAGTCACCTATACACACAATGGAAAAACAGCACAAGCCATACGACACACTAGTACAAATAAAACAACTGATTATTATTCACCTCAAGGAAATAGCTTTAAAAAAGCATTTTCACGTTACCCAATAAAATTCAGTCATATTAGTTCAACTTTTGCATTATCCCGTTATCATCCTATCTTACATTATAAAAGAGCGCATAAAGGAATAGATTTAGCTGCTCCTATTGGCACTCCTATTCAAGCGACAGGTGATGGAATAATAACCATTATTGATAGGCATAATGGTTATGGAAATATGATCAAGATTAAACATGACAAAAAATACAGCACTATCTATGGTCATATGCTTAAATTTCAAAAGGGTTTATACAAGGGAAGTCGAGTAAAACGTGGACAAATTATCGGTTATGTTGGCCAAACAGGTTTAGCCACAGGACCACATTGTCACTATGAGCTCCATGTTAACAATGAGCCGCGCAATCCAACCACAACTAATTTGCCAACCGCCTCTCCCATACCAGCTCGAGAAATGAAAAGCTTTAAGGCTAAAGCAAACACTTTATTAGCTCGTTTAAAAGTATATGAAGCAGCTCATTTTGCTAGTAAAAAAATTAAGAATCGAAAAATAGGGTAAAGTCGATTGGCATCTCATTTTGAGGAGCCTGAAGTTGCGAGACGTCGAAAGCTGAAATCTCAACAGACCCTAAAAATTTTAATAAGCAATGTTTTTCTCTTTTCTATCGATAAGAAAATAATTTTTTAAAACACCAACCCCTTTAACCTCTATCGGCTCACGTGCTTGAGTAATAAAATTATCTTCCAATAATAAAGCCATTTTTTCAGTAATCTGAATTTTACCAGGCAATGAAGTTGCTTCCATTTTACTTGCAATATTAACCACATTACCCCAAACATCATAAATAAATTTCTTATGGCCAATAACTCCAGCTACAACAGGTCCAAAAGTCATCCCAATGCGCATTTGAACTTTAATGTGATGTTGTTCATTAAATTCATCCAATTTAGCTAAAACAGCCAAAGCATAATCAGCTAAATTTATTGCATGTGAGGCATTAGGAATCGGTACTCCGGCAACCGCCATATAATTATCACCAATTGTCTTGACCTTTTCGATATTGTATAGCTCGGTTAAATTATCAAACGATTCAAACAAAGAATTTAATAAAGGAACGACTACTTTGGCGCCTAATGAGGCTGTCATTTGCGTGAAACCTACAATATCAGCAAACATAACACTTGCTTGGGAGAATTCATCGGCTATTTGCTCTTCGCCATTCTTTAACCGCTCTGCTATAGGTTTGGGCAACACATTTAGCAAAAGCATCTCACTTTGTTTTGTTGCGACCGATAAAGAATTTAATGCTTTTAGCACTGAAATAACCATAACAATAGTAGAAAGCAAAGCAAGAATAATCGCAATAACAAGATCATATAACATCCATTGACTGTATCGATAATAATTATTTTTAGTTCGAGCATCAACTGAAGCAAAAAACTGTTGAATTGGGCTCATAATACTTGCTTTTTTTTGCATATATTTTTCACCAAAAACTAATTTTATTGCTTGAGGCAAATTAGGCGCACTGCGTATAGAATAGGTTCCTGTTCCATCATCATATTTTCCATCTCTCATATTCATTGCCTGTATTTCAATCTGTCCTAAGGCATTACTCCGCTCAATAGCCGTATGCAATAACTCAAACTCCCGGAGTGTAAAATCATTTTGAATCATCATCGATATAATCGATTCTCGAGCGCCATATGGCCCAGGATGTTTAGTAGCAACCACTCGATCCCAATATACTTGATCGTAATGAAGCGGACGCGGAGAAGTTCCTTTTCTAATAGAAATGATTTCATTAAAATAATCTTGATACTTTTTATCTCCTGTAATGACGTATAAACGAGCCATATTCGTTAAATCCACTGAGGACTTACGCAACTCAGCTGCAATTTTATAAGAGTGGTACAATTCATCTGCGCTTTTTATCTGTTGTATCGCGAAATAGCGCAATAACAATAAAGAAATTAATAAACTCGCTAGTAAGATACCTAGAAAAATAAAGAAAAAGAGTAAAAACCGATCTTTTTTGAATATTTTTTTCACACAAATCCTTTTCGCTTATTTTTATACTGCTGAGGTTAATTATAGTAAAAATTCTTCATCTCAATAGCTCATAACGCCTACAAGACTTACGAAAAACCCCAAGATCGAGGCAAAAGCATGTTTTAACGAAGGAGTTTAGATGCACTAAATGACTGAATTAAAACATGCTTTTAACAAAGAGATTGGGAGTTTTTCGTAAGCCCTGTCTAAAGAAATAAATACCGACAAATCATTACTGAAGCAATAACGCCTGATAAATCAGCTAATAAGCCTACAGGAATTGCATGACGAGTGCGTCTAATACCAATAGAGCCAAAATATACAGCAATTACATAAAAAGTGGTTTCAGTACTGCCCATCATTGTTGCTGCAATTTTTGCAATTAGTGAGTCGCCACCATGTTGATGAATCAATTCGGCCATTATTCCTGTGGAGGCACTTCCAGAAAATGGTCTAATTAAAGCTAAAGGCAATACCTCTGATGGCATACCAATCAGATTCATTAATGGAGCTAACAAGCGATTGACCACATCAAAGAAACCAGATGCTCTTAACATACCAATTGCAACGATCATTGCGACTAAATAAGGAATAATGTTAACGCTCGTTTCAAACCCCTTTTTTGCTCCAATAATAAAAGCATCAAATACATTAATTTTTTTAAATGCAGCATAGACAGGAATTCCAAGAATAAACAGCAGAAACATTCCATTGGATAATTGATTGGCGAATCCGCTCATAGACTATTGGCTCCACTTACTTTAAAACAAGACCATTTTGCTAATTGTTTTACTGCAATAATTGCTACAACCGTAGAAATAGTGGTTGCGATTAGCGAACTTATAATAATACTACTAGGATTACTACTCCCATTAGCAGCTAAATAAGCAATTGCAGTTGCGGGTATCAATTGTATACTTGAAGTGTTAATTGCTAAGAAAGTACACATAGAGTTGGTTGCAATTTTTGCATGTTGGTTCAAACTTTGTAACTCTTTCATCGCCTGTAAACCAAAAGGAGTTGCTGCATTAGCTAAGCCTAACATGTTGGCTGCTATATTCATTACCATAGCTCCCATAGCCGGATGGTCTGTAGGAATATCAGGGAATAAACGTTTTAAAATAGGCTTTAATAAGGAGCTTAATTTAGAAATCAAGCCTGATTCCAAAGCGATAGACATGATCCCAAGCCACAAAGTCATAATTCCAGCAAGACCTAAAGCCAACTCAAAACCCAATTTAGCCGAATCAGTTACAGCTTTTACCACTTCATTTACACGTCCTTCAATTATCCCTACCAAAACAGCAAGTATAATCATTCCCAGCCAAATTATATTGAGCATATTGCTCCTTCAATCCAAAAAAGGTTAATATGTATACAAAATCAGTTATTCGAGAACTAACGATGCATTGTGTTTTAAAATATTTTGCGATTAGTATTTTTATTATTAGTTTTAACTCTTATTCCCTTAATAGTCATACCATAGAACAACAAGCTAATTCATCAATCAATGAACTATATCATAGCCTAAATAACTTTCCGAATAGTTCCATGACTCAAAGGCTTCATTGGTTTAGTAAGCATTTTCTAGGAATAATCTATGTGTTGGGCTCTTTAGGTGAGGGACCGAATGCACGTTATGATCAATTTCCACGCTACCGTATTGATGCTTTTGATTGCGATACTTATGTTAATACCGTCCTTGCTTTAGCTTTAGCAAATTCCTTACCTAATTTTAAACAATGTATTAACAAATTACGTTATAAAAATGGAGATATTTCTTATATAAATCGCAATCATTTTACTTCTATTGATTGGAATGAAAATAATCAAAAAAGAGGGTTTTTAAAAGATATTACATTAACTATTCATGATAAAAACAATCATCTCGTTGCTATTTATGGCTCTGCTGAAATTAATAAGCCTAAGTGGTACGCTCATAAAACTCAAAATACCATTAGAATTGATACCAATAAAAAAGAATTATTAGAGAAACGACTCAGTGAATTAAAATCAAAAGCGAATAATTTAGAAATAAAGACCTCTAAATTAGCTTACCTACCTTTTACTGCTTTATTTCCAGAAAAAAAACCTGATTTTTATTTATTTTCACAAATTCCTGACGGAGCCATCATTGAAATCATAAGACCCAATTGGGACCTTCGTAAACAAATCGGCACCTTTTTGGATATTTCTCATTTAGGGTTTACTTTTTGGGAAAACGGAACTTTATATTTTTACCAGGCTTCTTATCAATATGGAAAAGTAGTGGCTGTCCCATTAATTGATTATTTAAAAGATGCTTTAGAGAGCCCAACTATTAAAGGAATTAATGTACAAATAGTACTAACTTCCAAAGCAGGCTCATGTTAAACAAAGCGTAAAAGGCATCAAACTACAGACTTTTTTGACTCTTTTACAAAACCGACCATTGCATTTTCCAATATTGTAAAGGATTTCTGCATATAATCTAATGCTTTATGTCCATTTTCAACAGCAAGACTAATTTGTTTCTCAACTAACTCTTCGGGATTTTTAATATGAGCCAATTCTTCAGGCTTAAGATAGTGTAAGCTTTGTAAAGTTTTAATATTTAGCTCAGCGATAGCTTGAAAAGGTTCTTGAACTTTTTTAGCTAAATCACTCCATCTTTCATAATTTTGATATTGCATGATGTTCTCCTATTAATTCATAATCCCTTAAAATGCTGCATTGCACAATTTAATATTGGTCTTTATTTGGCAATTTGTCAATAGACTAAGTTAATTTTTTTGCAGCGCAGCATAAATACTAACTATGGATCAATAATAGAGTCATGTATTCTTATTTTGTAATTGCTTATCTCACCATCCTGAATGTAAGGCTTCCAATTAGCCTTAAGTTTTTGTTGACTATAAAGTCCGTTCATGCTGAGGAG
>CAMFHA010000124.1 GCA_945952115.1 uncultured Legionella sp.
TGCTACGCACGCTCCTCAGGGCGAACGGATTAGGGAAAAATGGCTAAACTCGAGCCTAGAAAACGCAGTTGAATCTACTATGAGTGTCTACTGCACTGATTGAGAGTTTTGTGTAAGCCCTGACTCTTTAATAAGGCTAACAATGGTTTGAATTGCTTGTACATTTCTATTTTCATTTCGATAAACCAAACATATTTCATCCGAATAAATAGGTGCGAGAGGGATACGCTTGAGTTTGTTAGGGTACATCGAGACCGCGACTCTTGTTGGGAGTATGCCGATACCACATCCATGGGCTGTTAAATTTGCCACAACTTCTAAGCTATTCGTTGTCATAATGCGTTCGGTAGTAATGCCTCCTTTTTTAACTTTATTTAACAAGGTTTGTGTTTGAGTGAGATCTGGCTCACATAATATGATGGCGTTTTTTGAATTAATGTTTTGTATGTCTCGTGTTCCTTCACCAACCCAGAAAGAGACTTCATCTTCACAGATTTTTCGAATAATCAGATCTGGATGTTTAAAAGGATTAACGACGATACCAATGTCGATGGATAAATTAATCACCTGCTCCGTGATCTTACGTGAAATATCATGTTTTAAATTTATTTCTAGCTTTGGATGATTCTCCAGTAAATCAGCGAGAACCCCTGATAGCATATAAATCGCAATGGTTGAGTGACAACCTAAGGTAAAATAACCCTGTACCTTTTGGTGAGACGCTAATGCTTGTGATTTTGTATTTTCCCAGTATTGCAGCAACTGCTTCGTTTGCAATAATAATTGTTTTCCTGCCTGGGTTAAGGTCACACCGTATTTATGTCTGACAAGAAGCTGGGTTCCAATAGATTGCTCCAAACGTTTGACAGCCAAACTAAGAGATGGCTGGCTAATCCCAAGACGCTCTGATGCACGTGATAGATTTAATGTGTTGCATATCTCAACGAAGTATTCCAGTTCAGTCGCCGATGGAAGCATAAATATCCCCTATAGTAAGCAAAGTTAGGTTGTAACAACCATTGAAACATGATGCATCATTAATAACTTAAATTGGTCATTATTTGACATATAAAAAATACCTATAATAACCATATTAAAATCATTATTTTTAAATACATCAATGTATCTCATACTCTTTTCATCTGTTTTTTATCTTTTGAAGATAATTTTGTTTTTCTCAATGCATAAGGAATAATGATGAAACAAGCCATAATGAATATTATTCTACAAAAGCGCGGTAACGCATTATATCATCAATGTCAGGAACAGTTATGCGCACAGTGTGCCCAAAAAATCTCATACCCTATTGATTATGCTTTAGCAGGTAAACAACCGATTCATTTTGTATTACCTGCTTTCCCAGCTAAATCAGCTAATCGAGGAAAAACGCTAAGCTATTTACCAGACATTGGAGAGCAATTGGCGTTACTAAATATTAATGATTTATTAGAGCAAATTGCTGCAATTTATTCCCCTGGAGCACAATTAACAATTTGTTCTGATGGACGAGTTTTTAATGATATTGTTGGTGTACCTGACGATGAAGTGAGCGCTTATGTGACTGCATTACATGCCATAGTCACCGAGTTAAAATTATCTCGTATTGATTTTTTTGATTTAAGCGATCGTTGGACTAAAATGAGTTTTACTTCAATGCGAGAACATTTAGTAAAATTGTATGCTTTATCAATTGAAGAAATTAAAAACGCCGTTAAAAATAATAATAACGAACAAAAACTATTCAATGGTTTGCATCGTTTTTTAGTTGAAGATTACTCCTACTTAATTAAATCCAGCTCGAAAAATCAAATTCGCAAATTAGCCCATCAACGTACTTATCAATTGATCCAACGATCTCATGCCTGGAGTGAACTGATTAAAGATGAATATCCCAATAGTCTGCGTTTATCAATTCACCCACAAACCTGTGATAGCAATAAACTTGCTTATCAATTAGTAGAGAATAGTCAGCGTTGGGCGACACCTTGGCATAATGTAGTAGTGCTACAGCACGGTCGAGTAACGTTGATGAAAAATAAGGAAGCTCAGCGCATGCCAACTCAACTAATTTGGCAGAATGGTCGGCCAAGTCATTATCAATTATTGGAAGATGCCTCATGAAATTACTAAATCCCTTTGGCGTTGAATTAACAACAATTCCCACTGCATCAACTTTAGTTGAATTAATACTAGAGCATAGTTTAGTACTGGTTCGTGGTCAGTCGATGTCAACACGTGCAGCCTTTATTGATTACGCTCAAGCTATGGGTGAATTACTAGCCTGGGACTTTGGTTTGGTTAATGAATTAAAAATTGACGAGCAGAGTGATAATTATTTATACAGCAATGAGGCCGTTCCTTTTCATTGGGATGGAGCATTTAAGCAATCACCTGCGGCATTATTATTTCATTGCATTATTGCTCCAAGCCCTGAAGCAGGAGGTGAGACTTTATTTACTCATACTACAAAAATTTATAATGAAGCATCTGAAAAGATGAAGCAGCTCTGGTCTCAGATACAAATTACATACGAAACAGAGCGCGTTGCACATTATGGAGGGCGTGTGACAGCATTGATGCTTGGACAGCACCCTTATAATAAGCAGGTTATGTTACGTTATGCTGAACCAGTATTTACCGACCGTAATCCGGTATCGGTAGCTATAGCAAATATGAGCGTGCTAGAGCAAAAACAGTTTATTGAAGAAATGGCCGTGTTAATTCGTAATCCACGCTATTGTTATGAACATACTTGGCAAGATGGAGACTTATTGTTTGCCGATAATCATGCTCTAATTCATGGTCGTCATGCCATTAAATCGGGCAGTGCTCGACATATTCGGCGTATACAAGTTGCGGACTTTAAAATTAAGAACCTGTCTTCACAGTCGCCAGGAAGTATGTAAGCAGCGGCTCAAAGAAAATCAGCTCATTTGAGCCAAAATAGTAGACTGTAAAGACAGATTCTAAATAAGGATTTATTATGCATGTTACTTCATTGATGGATTTAAAAAAACAATCGACTCCAACTGAATTTGCTCATTTTATTCAAGAACAAGGCGATGTGTTTTGGTGGGAAAAAGGGAATTTTTGGGTAATCAGCAATTATGATTATGCTAAACAAGTGCTATTGAGTGATGACTATACCTGTGATCGGAGTTCGTTTTTTATTTCGCGTATGCCTGAGTTGAACTTATCTCTAGTAAACGATTTTTTTACTGTAGTAAGCAAAATGATGGTGATGAGTGACGCACCAGAACACACCAAACGTCGTCGTATTTGTTACCATGGTTTTGGTAACCACAGTATTGCTCAATTAACTCCGTTAATTCAAAAAACTATCGATAAAGGCTTAGCTAGATTAGCCCAACAAAAGAACATCGATTTTGTATCTTATTTTGCTGAAACCATTCCATCGATAGCTTTAGCGGATTTTTTTAATATTCCGGAAACAGAGAGGATGGATTTTTATCATTGGTCTAATAATATGACGCAGTTTTTTGGTGGCTCCACTAGCTATTTAGATGCTGATGGCATTAAAGTGAATGAGAGTGCCAAAGCATTAAAAGATTATTTTATTGATTTAATCGCAACACGGCGGCGTACTCTAGAAGATGATTTTTTAAGTGTTTTATTAACTCATCAAGAGCATTTTGGTTTAACAGATGAGGAAATTGTTTCGCAGGCAATTATGATGTTAGTAGCAGGTCAAGTATCGACTACGGATCAGATGTGTAATAATTTGTATGCCTTATTAATGGATCCTAAAATGAAAGAATTGGCATTGAAGCAACCGGAACAGTTAGAAAAAATTTTAGAAGAATGCACTCGGCTTGATCCAGCCGTGACATTTACATTTCGAGTTACTAAAAACCAGACACAGATTGGTCAACAATCTATTGCGCCTGGTGATGTGATATTTATTTCTAATCATGCGGTAAATCGAGATAAAGCTTATTTTCCTAATCCAGATAAAATTGATATTGAATTAAATCAAGCTAAAAATTTTAGTTATGGTTTTGGTGGACATTTTTGTTTAGGTGCAAAATTAGCCCGGATTGAAATGTTATTATGCGTCCAATCTTTGTTACAGCGTTTTCCTACTCTCCATATTGATAAGAATAAGCCTGTTGTGCGCAAACACCATAGCTTATCGTTTTCAGGTTTTCAAAGTTTACCGTTAAAAATATAATTCTTGACGTACTCTCTATGGCTGAGCACAATAAAAGAAGAACTGGATTTACGGGAATTTCAAAGCAGAAATAAAAGAATGTTTTATTAAAACACTCTTTTAACAACCAGATTGGAGATTTTCCGTAAAGCTTGAAGAATTGAAATGCTGATAGGATGGTGATTTATGAACAATAATAAAAATGGTTTAAAATTGTTTGTTCTTGATACAAACATTTTAATGAGTGACCCTTCAGCTATTTATCAATTTGATGAGCACGACATTTACTTGCCCATGGTCGTGTTAGAAGAATTAGATAGCCACAAAACTGGTTTATCAGAAATTGCTCGTAACGTCAGGCAAACTAACCGGATGTTGGTTGAATTGATGAGTAATGCTTCTCATGAGCAAATCGTCGCAGGCCTTCCTATTCCGAGCTATATTAATTCAGATAAAAAAAATCAAAGTGGACGATTATATTTTCAAACAGATGAATTTGATCAAGTTGTCCCCTCTACCCTTCCTGGGCATAAAGTAGATAATACAATCTTAGCGACTGCTTTAGGCTTACAAAAAAAATACGCCGGAAAAAGACAAGTTATTATTATTTCTAAAGACATCAATTTACGGATAAAAGCAGGAATTTTAGGTATAGCGGCTCAAGATTATTTTAATGATCAAGTGATTGATGACGTTGAATTATTACATCGTGGTTTACATATTTTAGAAAATGATTTCTGGGATACTCATGTGAAAGATATCGACTCTTGGCAAGAAGGAGGACGAACATTTTATAAAGTAAATGGTCCCCTAGTAGCTCAATGGAATCCTAATGATTGTCTCAGTACTGAGGATAATCAATTTCAAGCCATTGTCAAAAAAATTCAAGGTAATAATGCTATTGTACAAATAGTCCGTGATTATACTCAAGCTAAACATGCTGTTTGGGGAATTACCGCTCGAAATAGAGAGCAAAATTTTTCTTTAAATCTTCTTTTAGATCCGGATATTGATTTTGTAACACTACAAGGCTCTGCAGGTACAGGAAAAACTTTGCTCACCATTGCAGCAGGTTTAACTCAAGTTTTAGATCAAAATCGTTATAATGAAATTTTAATGACTCGTGTCACGATTCCAGTAGGTGAAGACATCGGATTTTTACCTGGCACGGAAGAAGAAAAAATGACGCCTTGGATGGGTGCATTAATGGATAATTTAGAGGTTCTTCATGCAACTCAAGTTGGAGGTAGTTTTGGGAGAGGAGCAACTCACGATCTCTTACAAAATAAAATTAAGATTCGTTCTTTGAACTTTATGCGCGGTCGCACTTTTTTAAATCGCTACATCATTATTGATGAAGCACAAAATTTAACCTCAAAACAAATTAAAACGCTTGTAACTCGTGCAGGTCCTGGTAGTAAAATTATCTGTTTAGGTGATATTAAGCAAATAGATACTCCTTATCTTACTGAAACGACCTCAGGTTTAACTTTTGCAGTGGATCGATTTAAGCATTGGGAGCATAGCGCTCATATGACTTTAACTCGCGGGGAACGTTCAAGACTTGCTTTTTATGCCGCTGAGCATTTATAGTACGCGTTTTACGAGGATAAAAAATGACTACCCAAGCCATTACTTTTGATGATGTTCTGCTTGTTCCAGCCTACAACCACCATGAATCACGACGAGTGGTTGATACTACCAGTATAGATAGATTAGAAAAACTGAGTTTAAGCCTCCCTGTAATAAGCTCCAATATGGATACCATTACTGAAAGTAAAATGGCAAATTTTATGACGGGCAAAGGAGGAATGGGCGCTTTGCATCGTTTTATGAGTATAGAAGACAACATTAAAGAATTTAAGAACTGCACAGGCAAAGTATTTGTTTCTGTCGGTTGTACTGATGCCGAGTTACAAAGAGCGGAAGCCTTAAGAGACGCTGGCGCTGAGTATTTTTGCGTTGATGTTGCCCATGCACATGCTAAATATGTAGGTAAAACATTAAAAAATCTAAGAAAATTACTTGCAGATCGCTGTATTATGGCAGGAAATGTCGCAACCTATGCAGGCGCAGATTATTTAGCTTCTTGTGGAGCTGACATTATTAAAGCAGGAATTGGCGGAGGCTCAGTATGCAGCACTCGCATCAAAACAGGATTTGGTGTCCCCATGTTGACGTGCATTCAAGATTGCTCACGCTCTGATCGCTCAATAGTTGCAGATGGCGGCATAAAAACCTCAGGAGACATTGTTAAAGCTTTAGCGTTTGGAGCTGATTTTGTCATGATTGGAGGAATGTTAGCGGGAACAGAACCAACTCCAGGTGAATATAGCACCAAAGCGGATGGCTCAAAAATTAAACGCTATCGCGGTATGGCGTCTAAAGAAGCACAAGAAGCCTTTATGGGTCCAATGCATGAATGGAAAACAGCGGAAGGTGTTGCAACAGAAGTAGCCTATAAAGATAATCCAGATGCAATTATTGCAGATATTGTAGGAGGATTACGTTCAGGCTTAACCTATGCTGGCGCAGATACGATTAGCGAATTACAACGTAAACTAAATTATGTGGTAGTAACTCAAGCAGGGCGAATTGAGAGTTTACCTCATAAATTAATGGAATAAAAAATATACTCCTTACACATCAGGGCAAACGTCCAAATGTTGAGCACTAAAAGCGTTTCTGTTGCCTAGGTGCTGTGCTTTATGCACAATGAGTAGGTTGGGTCATTTTGACCGTAATAGGTCACCCCTAATAAACTTCTTTGGAGTTTATTAGGGGTGCACATTCG
>CAMFHA010000125.1 GCA_945952115.1 uncultured Legionella sp.
CTGTGCTTTTGAGTATTTGTCAACAAAAACTTAAGGCCAATTGAAAGCTTTATGCACGGAATCCAGACTCTCTCTCACTTCAAGGCCGTCTGGATGCTATGGCACGTAGGCAACAGAGACGCTTTTAGTGCTCAAAATTTAGATGCGTTTACCCTGATAGAAATGGAGGTGATTTTAAATACGGTTTTTTTTATAAACTCGTCATCCTAAGCGTAACGAAAGATGACAAATAGCGAAGAAACCGCACTTAAAATTCACACCCTATAGAAAAGCTTTAGGGCTCACCACGTCCGGTTGAATTAAAGCATCAAGATGATTTTGCAATTCTTGTCCTTTTATTTTCCATAGTCCGCAGTATGAAGCAAGACCTAAAGTTAAGATATTCAAAATCGTTTTTACAAGAATCATTCCAAGAGAGTCTCGTCGTTGAACTAGAGTTGCTTTATGTTGATGAAAAGCTTCTTGAAATTGCGACAATGTGGCTGGATTCTCCGGATCTTGTTGTAGAATATTACATAATAGTTCAATTGATTGTTTTTTTTGATTCAATAAATCCTCTTTAGGATAGGATTGATAATTTTTTATAATATGTTGTTGATATTCATTACATAAATACCGAATTAACTTAACTTTAGACTTAAGATCCGTTTGATTAGGCCTAGCAATAGAATAATCAAGGAAGGTTTTATAATAATCTACATTAAATTGATTTAAGTCATCATTTAAAAATAAATTAACTTTATTTTTATCTTCTTCTGTACGAGATAAAGCGACAATATTTTGGGGATTTTTAAATTTTATAAGCCTATCAGTATGATCAATTAGCTGTTTAAGTTCATAAGAATAATGTTTATCAATGAATAGTTTAACCAATAAAGAATCTGGGCTATCCCAATACCCGCCTCCAATTAAATAAGATAAAAGCATACATTCTGTATTTCCAAATCGTGTTATAAACATTTCAGCAGGGTCAGTGACAAAAACCCACCCATCACGTTGAGGAAGTTGTTGCGCTTTAAAAAGAGTTTTTTTCTTACTTTGTAAAAATTGAATAAAAATATCATCGTAGCATGCAGTTAACATGTGATAAGAGGTACCATTATGCGGTTTACAGAACCCAAAATCATTAATCCCTTTAAACGGAAACCAAGTACCTTCATATAAGGAATTGGCACCACTAGACTTATAAAATCCATAGTGTTTTATATTTTTCTCATCTTTAAGAGTTAATTTTGATATTAATCTGTCCGAAAAACGATAAAATAATAAATCTGTTTCATTAGATGCTGGAGCCTTTTCGAGTAGAACCTCTTTTGAAAATTGCTTACTAATTGAAAAATTATTAACATCATGAGCATTAACCAAATAACTATTTACATTAGATAACTCCTGTGCCAATTCAACATTGTTTATGGAGTCATCATAAAAATTAATTTTTGCGCTCTGAGATGAAATTTGATTGTCTTCAAAAAGCACTTTTCTTAGCAGCTCAATATGTTTGTTTTTTCCAGGAAGCAATGATATCGCAGAATTAAAGCTCTTACCGTATTGAGGTACATAAGAGATTAAAAAAGGCCTGCTTATTCCTTCAACTTGATATACATTAATACTAACATTGGGCTCATTCGGCCACACTAACTTTTCTTTAAAAGTTAGTTTTTTCTGCAGAATAACTGAAATATATCCAGCAATAAAATCAGGATTATTATGATAAGTTGCAACCGCACTTAGTTCATCCTCATTATGTTTAAGAGGAAGGTTAGATTTAATATTCGATTGAGCATGCTTTATTCCATGTTGGTAGTTAGCCTCTCCAACTGATAAAGCAGATAATCCTGATTCAGAAAAAGTATGTTTTTTTGTTATAGTATGATCAAAATCAAAAACATTTAATTTATCGAGTTTTAATTGCATATAAATAATATAAAATATGAAAATAATGAGCAATGATTTTACTGTATGGTAAATGAAAAATCAATTAAAAGCTGGACTCTTCGGTAATCTTTATTTTAATGATATATTGAGCTTCTTTTGTATCCTGTATAGAGTCCAGGAGCTGACTTGAAAAATATTGGCATCAAATATCAGTTACGTATTACTACGCTTATTCCTACTCTTTTAGTCGCTCTTTTATTCGCTTTTGTCTACAATGGCCAATTTGGTAAAGACTTGCAACAACATATGACGCATATGGGAGAGGCTTTTATCCGTCAGCTCATTCCCGCAGCACAATTTGCCATCTTGCGTCATGATGAGCGTGCTTTACAAAGCCTTATTAATGCTTCAATAGTTAACCCTGAAGTAAAAGCCCTAGCCTTTTATGATGCTCAAGGGCATTTACTTGCATATCACGGGGGCAAACACTCCATTCACAAACCCTTTGATCCTCCAGGCTATACTGGTGATTATATTGAAACTAAGCCAATTAGCTCTACTCTTATAAATTTTGTTGCCCCCATTACTATTCCACGGTTTGATTTATATTCTAATAATCCTTTTAAATACATTCACAGCCCCTCAGCACTGCAAGATGATGATATCTTAGGTTGGTTATCGATTGATGTAGATACTCAATCTACTCTGATAAAACGTTATCAAATGATCGTGATAACTATTTTTATTACACTTTTTGGTTTATTGATGGGATTAACCAGCCATTATTTTTTATCAAAGCAAATTTATTTACCTCTTTCTCGTATGCGAAGAAGCATGAAGCAAATTCTGAGAAATGAATTTGAAACAGAAATTAAAGTAAGCAGTAAAGGAGAATTGGGAATTATCGAACGAGGCTGCGCTCATCTGCAAAAAAAATATTTAGATACTCTCAGTGATTTATCGCAATATATTGAAGAAGCAACTCATGATCTACAACAAAGTTTAGAGCTTTTAGAAGAAAAAAATATTGAATTATCATTAGATAAGAAAAAGACTGAAGAAAAAAGCCGACAAAAATCAGAATTCATTGCTAATATGACTCATGAAATTCGAACCCCTATGAATGGTGTTATTGGTTTTACTAATGTTTTACTAGAATCTAAATTAGATGCCTTGCAACTTGATTATGTAAAAACAATTAGGACTTCTGCTCAAGATTTATTAGCCATAATTAATGATATTTTAGATTTTTCTAAAATAGATTCAGGAAAACTTCATCTAGATTGTATTCCACTAGATATTAGAACCTGTATAGATGAAGTTTTAGCATTAGCTAGTCCTAATGCGCATAAAAAAGGAATTGATTTAATTCCTATCACTCAAATTAATGTTCCTAAAACAGTATTAGGAGATCCATTTCGTATTAAGCAAATTATCAGTAATCTCATTACTAACGCCGTTAAATTTACTGATCATGGTTTTGTCTGTATTAGAACAAAAATAGAACAGGAAACTGAAAAAGACTATGTATTACAAATCATGATCAGTGATACTGGTATGGGTATTTCATCTGAAGATCAAACGAAATTGTTTACTGCTTTTAATCAAGCGGATACTAGTATTACACGACGTTATGGTGGTTCAGGTTTAGGTTTAGTCATCTGCAAAAAATTATGTGAAGAAATGCAGGGACGTATCAGCCTAACCAGTGAATTAAATAAGGGCTCTACTTTTACTGCACGTATTAAAGTAGAAAAATTAACTGCATATGAAATTGAAAAACACCAAACCCATCGTTTTGGTCATTTAAAAATTCTTTGCTTTGATGAAAATCCTCTTCATTTAGAGGCTTTATGCAATGGTTTAGGTTATTGGGGAATTGAATGTATTTCAGTCAATGCTTTTAATAAAATTGATAAAACTCTTCAGGAAAACAAAGAATGTAAAATTGCCTTTGTTAATGTTAACCAGGGCTGTGAACAACAAGTCAAAGAGCTCATTAGGCGTCATAATAATTTACCCTATGTACTTATTTCAAAATGGCCGCTCAATGATTTTAGCACAATTGGAGCTCAAGGCTTTTTATATAAACCTATAAGTATCCAAAAATTACAAGATTTAATTGATTTGTTAACTAATAAAGAGCAAGAAGAAAAAACATCTCAGCACGAATTACATCATTTGCGAGATCAACTGCGTCTTTTTCATCCTAAAATTTTAATTGCGGAAGATAATCCAGTAAACAAAATGCTGTTAAATTCCTTATTAAAAGATCTAGCTCAAGTTACTGCTGTTGATGATGGAGAAATGGCAATTAAAGCATGTAACGATAAAAAATTTAATATTATTCTTCTTGATCTCCATATGCCCAAATTAAATGGACTTGATGCTGCTAGCATCATTCGTCAACAATCTTTATTAAATAAATGTTCTCCTATTGTGCTCATTAGCGCAAACAGCAATGATGTAACTAATATAGATATAAAAAAATCAGGTATTAATTTTTGTTTACAAAAACCAATTGATGAAAAACAATTAATATCACAAATCTTAAAAAATGCAGATACAACTCAAAATTCCGTAATTGATTGGGAATTATGCATACAAAAAGTATCAGGAAATTATGCCTTAGCAGAGGAATTTCTTGAAAAATTTGTTGAAGAATTACAGAAAAACCGAAAAGAATTTTTACTATTAATGCATCAAAAAAATATAAAAGGCTTAGGTGATTTAGCACATAAATTACATGGTGCTTGTTGTTTTTGCGGCGTTCCTTTTTTACAAGAAAAAGTCACTCAATTAGAAAAAATAGCAGCAAGAGCTAATCATATAGAAGAGTTAAGAATAGTTTTTTCTGAATTATTACAGAATATAGATGCAATTATTGATGAATATAAAAAGATGTATACCCAAGTTGCCCCATTAACCGTAATAGATCCTATGGAGTATTTATGAATGTAAAAAATGCCATTTACGCCCAATCAGGCGGTGTAACTGCAGTAATTAATGCCTCTGCTTGTGCAGTTATTCAAACGGCAAAATTATACCCTCAACAAATTGGCACAGTATACGCGGCCAAAAATGGAATTATTGGT
This sequence comes from uncultured Legionella sp., assembly GCA_945952115.1. Lineage (GTDB taxonomy): Bacteria > Pseudomonadota > Gammaproteobacteria > Legionellales > Legionellaceae > Legionella. Next base: position 4,971 of record CAMFHA010000125.1, read on the forward strand.
GCTTTAAAGGAAGAATTAATTGATACCTCTTTAGAAACAGATGCAGATATTGCTGCATTATTAGAAACACCATCTGGTGCATTTGGCTCCTGTCGTTATAAACTAAAAAATGATAGTGGTGAATACCAGCGCTTAATTGAGGTATTTAAAGCACATAATATTGGTTATTTTTTTTATAATGGCGGCGGAGACTCTCAAGATACAGCATACAAAATATCTCAACTAGGTGAAAAAATGGGTTATCCTATCACCTGTATTGGTATTCCTAAAACCATTGATAACGATTTACCTTTTACTGATACCTGTCCCGGTTTTGGCTCTGTGGCTAAATATGTAGCTATTTCAACTAAAGAAGCTGGATTCGATGTAGCTTCAATGGCAGCTTCGTCTACCAAGGTGTTTATTTTAGAAGTTATGGGACGACATGCAGGATGGATTGCTGCCGCAAGTGCACTTGCAGGAGAAAAAAAAGAACAACCACCACATATTATTTTATTTCCTGAAGTAACTTTTGATCCAATTCAATTTTTAGCCAAAGTTCGTCACTGTGTTGAGCAAAATGAATACTGCGTTATCGTCGTTTCAGAGGGTATTCGCAATAAAGAAGGCCTATTCTTAAGCGATGCGGGTCTTAAAGATGCATTTGGCCATGCTCAGTTAGGCGGAGTAGCTCCCATTATTGCACAATTAATCAAAAAAGAGCTAGGCTACAAATATCATTGGGCTGTTGCTGATTACTTACAACGTGCTGCACGTCACATTGCTTCACAAGTAGATCTTGATCAAGCCTATGCCTTAGGAAAAGCAGCCGTGGAATATGCAGTACAAGGTCATAACGCAATCATGCCTATTATTGTCCGAGAACAAGATGAACCCTATCGTTGGACGATAAACCATGTTGCACTTTCTGAAGTAGCTAATCAAGAAAAAGCGATGCCTAAAGAGTTTATTGCTGAAGATGGAATGGGAATTACACCAGCCTGCAGAAGCTATTTAAGACCTTTAATTCTAGGTGAGGCTTATCCAAGTTATACTAATGGGATGCCTAATTATGTTCGATTGAAAAATCAATTAGTTGATAAAAAATTATAGTTGCTTGTTCAAGTAAATAACTGTAAAAAACAAAAGATCCGTGTGAGGCAGCTTAACACTACTTCACAGAGATCTTTAGCGAACTCACTTATTACACGCCACCTGGTCTGCAATTTGCAGGAGCATATTTAGGTAATAAAGTACCTACTTGACAAGCCCAAGTAATTGGTGAATTTTGGTTAGCTTGAGTGGGTGTTAAAGTAAGAGTACCTCCACCTGGAACTAAAGGCGCAAGATAAGTTACAGTAATGACTCCTGTAGCATCAGTAATTGCTATATTACCTACCGTAGCAGTCGGTGTTGGAAATGTATAGCCAGAATTAGCAGCAGTCACATTAGCTAAACCGCCTTGGGATTGCGCTGTTTCAGCAACTGCTGTTTTAGCAGCATCAGCCAAACTCAAACCTTCTGTTACCCTTGCCCTAACCGTATAATCTTGATAAGCAGGAATCGCAATAGCAGCTAAAATACCTACAATTGCAACAACAATCATCAATTCAATTAACGTAAAACCCTTTTGCTTCATGTCTCTCTCCAAAATATCTATACATGCTATTTAATCCTATGCAAACTAAATGCCAACTTTTAATTAAAAGTTATTAATCCAATGATAATCAATATGTTATATTTTATAAAGGGCAACTTCTCAATAAGTTGTAGTAAAACGTCATCTTGAACGAAGTGAAGGATCTCCTAAATAAGACACAGTGCGGCTTGCAGGAGATCCTTCACTTCGTTCAGGATGACTGTGCCACAGTTTTATTGAGAAGTTACCTAATAAGCAGACCTCATTAAGTATCTATAACAAAGTAGCATACGCATCATAATT
>CAMFHA010000126.1 GCA_945952115.1 uncultured Legionella sp.
TTTTTCAGGGCAAAAATCTTTAGTCTTTGCTAACTACCCCTGACCTATTACTTTTGACCCAACATTTTAATTAATGCCCCCTCATTGTTGGGTCAAAATGACCCAACCTACTTTCATTAAAAGCTTAAGTTGGCCATTAATGATCCACTCATTTTACCAACTTACTAATTTCCTCTACATTATTAGCTACATCCACTTTTTCAAGTTCCGGAGCAGAAGGAGGCTTTGTCTCGACTTTTATTGAAGCTACTTCGCTTGCACTACTTTCCATAGTGCTAGTGGAGGAAGGAGGAGACATCTTTCTGGGTTGAGTTGCAGCATTTGCATTCGGCATTGATTGCTCTTTTTTTGCCTCTGGATTATCCGTCGCCACAGAGGGTTTTGGTGCAGATAAATTCGAATTATTTTGTGATCGCTCTTGTGTTGCTTGAGCACCTTGTGCTTGTGGTAATTTTATTGATATTTTCTCAGTTGGGCTTTCATTATTAAACTGCTCAATTATTTTTTTTAAAAACTCCTCAAAAAGTTTTTTGCTCACCATGTTTATTTTTTCAGCATATTCTTCTATCATCTTCATATGCGTGTCAACAAAAGGATCAGAATATTTGCGCCTTTCTTTTTCTTCTTTCTCTTCCTTTTCTTGAGAGACCTCTATATCTTGACCTGGACCAACATTTATTTTTTGGTCAGAACTGCTAGTATTTTCTGTAGCTGCTCTGTTTTTTATTATATTCTCTGCAACATTTTTTACACAATTTTTAAAAATTTCGCTTAAATCCGGCATCATCAACCTCTATTAGCAGATAATTTATCTGTTCTTCTTCTTAAGAATAGCATAAGCCATTAGGTGCCACGAAAAACTGCTAATAATTCATAACAATAATTACAATTGAGAATTTTGAAAGTTTCGCTAGACATCCTTTAGCACAATTGATGAGAATAGTTTATTTCATCTTTAAAATAGTTGATATCGCTTCAACTCCTTTTTCAACCAATTTAGGATTATCTTTGGCAAATTTCTCAAACGCTTCAAAGCCTTTCTTAAATTCGGGACTTTTAGCAAGATCCTCTAGCAATTTGCTATCAAAATGTTTTGCAGCCTTCAATAATAGCTCTTTAGCCTCTTCAAAATTTAGGCTGGATTTAGGCGCGCTAAGTCCCCCTTTATTGCTAGGGGATGGTGAACTATCTTTCGAAGAGGAAGAGTTTGTTGCTGTCTTCTCGTTTGAAGTTTCCTGATTAAATTGCTCCATTATTTTTTTTAAAAACTCATCAAAGAGCTTTTTACTTACCATATCTACTTTTTTAGCATATTCCTCTATCATCTTCATATTACTGTCAACAAAAGGATCAGAATATTTTTGCCTTTCTTTTTCGTCTTTTTCGTCTTTTTTGTCCTTTCCTTTTGTATCTTCTGAAGCAGCATTTGTTTTCTGCTCAGAACCACTAGTATTCTCTCCACTCGCTCGGTTTTTTATTATGTTCTCTGCAACATTTTTTACACAATTTTTAAAAATTTCGTTTAAATCCGGCATTATCAACCTCTATTAACAGATAATTATCTATTCTTATTTTTAAAGAATAGCATAAACAATAATAATAATAATATTTCCTTAGATTTTAGAGGGCGATTTTAAATACAGTTTTTTTATAGACTCATCATCTTGAGCCTAGCGAAGAAAAACTGCACTTAAAATCACACTCTATATTTTATACTTTGCTGCTTTCTCTCAACTTCAGTCATATATAGCATTGCTCATTAAGTTTTATACTTTGTTACATTCTCACTCGGCTTCAGTCATGTACTAGTGTACATTCTTTCACCTCATTCAAATGCGCCTCGTCTAAAACTTAGTGAGCAATGTTATACTATACTTCTTCTTGATTAATACAGTTCAAAATCTCATTGAGATCATTATCGAGCGGTAGGACATGAGCAGAGTTTTTTAACCAATGAATTTGAGCATTAGCTAAGGGTAAAAATAGTTTTTCTACAGCTTTAGAGTCAACAACTAAATCATGAGCGCCAAGGAATAAATCGATAGGACAATTTGGCGCTTGCCATTGATAGTTAGAGACTAACTGAAGCAGTTCAATAATCGTCGTTAAAGGGAGTTTGCGGTAAGTAATTTCAGCATGTTCTTTGCTTAAGATATTACCTGCTGCATTGCGTAAATGTATAAAACCTAGGTATTTAAACACACGTGCTATATAAAGCATACGAGGAATATTCATATGCAATTTCAATGCAGGAGCTAGAAGATAAAGATGATTAATAGAGCACGTTTTAATTAATTCACAGGCTAATAATCCTCCTAAAGATAAGCCTAGAAGATCAACTTTTTCATAGTTGTTATTAAGATCTCTACACAATTCTTGCGTATAATGAAGCCATTGGCTCGCTTGTACTTGTGAAAAACATTCAATACTTTCTGCATGACCTGGCAAAACAGGACAAATTACAGCATCATAATTTTTAATTTTAGGAATAACATAACGGTAAACCGCAGGTGAAGAAGAAAATCCATGTAACATTAATAAAGCACAATTTTTTCCCCCCGTTTCCTTTTTATAGGGTAGGAGAAGTTTTTGCTCTTTAGATTTTAAATCCTTTAATTGCTGTCCTTGACGCATATAACGAAAATCATTGTTATTCATCTAGTAAAATAACCTTATGCTTAGGGAAATTGTTGATTGTAACGAGTATATTTTTGATTTAAATAGGGACTAGTCAAATCGCGCATATCTAATACAGATCCATCAAAAGCCATAAAATCAGCTCTTGTATTAGGAATATTATAATAATAAATATCACTTACATCCGTGGCTAAACTACTTTGATGATTTACTGAAGAAATTTCAGCGACCGATTTATCGTGTGTTTTTACAAAACTACGCTGGGCTCTTAAATAACGCCCCTTAAATTGTGCAGAGCCCCATAATTCAACTTCTAAGTGATTAGCAATTCCAGCCAATTGAATTCTGGCCGATTTTTTAGCCTTTATTAGTAAATTTTTGCTTTTTACCCAATATAAGCTTAACCAACCATTTCCATCAATGTTAAGTTCGGCAAGGTTAACCGTGCCACTTAATTGCACTTTAGGACTTCCAATTAAATGAATTTGCATATTATAACTGGAAATACCACTAATCCGCACTTCTCCATTTCCTTTCACTATTAGCTCTTGAATGCCTAAAGAACCACCCAAACGAGTAGAGCCTTGGTTTGCTAAATATAAATCTAAAAACCGCGTATTTAATTGATCTCCAATGATAATGCCAGCACCTTCATAACGAAATTTATTTAAAAATCGGCCGCGCACATCTATATTGACCTCGCCATGCTGAGGATAACCAGAACCTAAATTAATATATAAAGTCCCGTTTTGTACTATCGTTTGTAACTGAATAAGATCGCGCGCATCCCCTCTTAAAATAAGTTGTGGTTTTTTATAGCCCGTATGTAAATTAATATTAATTCGTCCATGCACATCCACTTGATTAAACGTGGCCATAGAGCGAGTTTGCTGAGAGCTTATATAAGCAGGCTCATTGACTTTAGGCAATGAGGTTTGGTGGTGGTGGTGATGAGCACAGCTTACCATTAGAAAACAACATACAATCAACAAATAATACTGCTTTCGCATAGCGTGCATTCCTGATCCAAATATATCTACCTTAGAGGAAGTTTCTTAGTTGCGCAAGACCTTGGAATTTTTTATAAGGAGGCTAGAACAAATTATTTTTTCTAACCGCCTAAATCCCGATTTAATTTAAAACCAACTATCTTGGTTAAAATGAGAAATAATCACTGTTTTCCCGCAAAGATCACGAGCATGATTATTAGGCGCTTCATTAACTAGATCAACTATAGATGCCACATTTAAATCTGCAGGTAGTTGAATATAAATATCAACCAAGACATTATTTTTACAACCCAAATAAATTTTTTCTCTGTTTGAAGAACCAAATGTTTTATCAATCATATCACGCAAAACAGATAATCTAACAGCCTGTCCTTGATGGTTAGTTAAATAGTTACCCAAAGGTGAGTTATCGACTTCTTTTGTAAGGCGCATAGCTAAACTAAAATAATCATCTACTGATAAAAATTGACAACTTCCATGTTTATTCCATTCATGACGCTCCAGACAACTACCATAGTTAAAACTTGGCATCAGTTTTTTTAATTCAGAAGCGATTTGCGGCGCTAGGGATAAAGGCTCGTAGTCACAATGATTAGTTTGTGGAGTCACATTACAAAAACCATAACGTTGTCCACAAAAATTCATATTAGGCCATAGGCCATGTAAAGTAAGATGATTTGCTTGATAGGAGTCTTTGCTTAATTTTCTGCATTCAGGTTTACCTGCTTCATAACCATAAGTTTCACAAAACCCAGGTTGTGAACTTAACGCTAAAACATAAGAATCTGCATTACCCGCACGATCACAGCTCTTTTTAAATTGTGCATTTTGCTTGACGATCCCGCATTCATCACTAACCCAGCGAAGTGAATAAGGACTGTGCATCTCTATACGATACCAATCTGGTGAGATCTTATTTATTTCACGAACAGGGTAAATGGAACCTGGGCTCACCATTAAATTATCGGGATTAGTTTTTTTATTTTTAGATAAATAAGCAGGGCATAATTGCTTCACTTGAAAATCAAGATTATTTACATTGATAGCATAGGTATTTAAAGAAAAAGCAACCAATATCAGATTGAAGAGTTTGATCATAAAGCATCCTGCCAATCATAGTTAAAGCCATTATCTCTTAAGTCTTAATTTAAATCCATCCTTAAATAGGAATTAATGTGGATTAATTGGTGGCAATATTGTTGTTTTACTTACCGTGTTATAGTGATCATTTTTTAAATGGACTACAACACGAAGCAGTTCTTCGCCGTGCCAACTCGTATTTTGTTTTTTATACAATACTTGTGAAAGAAGCTGTATTTGCTTTTTCAATTGGCTATCATGAATTAATTTAAGTAAATCATTTAAATTGTATATAGAAGCATCTGGCCATTGGGTAGAAGCCCATTTTAATAAAGCATCTCGAGCAGCTTGAGGATTAGAAGACAGGCATGCACTTTTTAACTCATTCAACGCTTTTTTATGCTTTTTCTTATTACTCTGTTTTTTAATTTTTTTGCTGTATCCCCAATATAGAGTAATCAACCAAGCCCCTGCAAAAAATAAAGCCACTAACCAAACCCATGAAGGATTAGGTGCTGAGGATGTCTTTAAGCTAATAAGGCTTTTATCTTCTTGCGTTATTGTAGGTTGCGAATTAACTGGAGCAGAATTTGTACTCAAAGAAGGAGTAATTTCGATACTACGTGGCGGTAAAATAGCCAATTCTTCTTTTCCTGTGCTCGTATTAAACCAAGGTAATTTTACCTCTGGAATAATTATTTTTCCTGGTTTATTAAATAAATAAGTCACTTTAAATTCTGCATGTCCAACCAGTTCACCTTGTTTTATTTTATTGCGATCAAGCCCTTTTTCTGGATAAACAGAAAAAAAAGTCGACCCTTTAAAATCAAGCGGAGGGAACAATTGAGCTGGAATACCTATTCCTTCAATATTAATTGTTCGAACTAAAGTACTTCCTTGACTTAACGATTGATTAGTATTTTCATAGCTCTCATTTAAACTAACTGTTCTTGCTGGTAACCATGTTCCTTTATATTGAGAAGGAATAGGACGAACATTAAGAATAGTTTCTTTATCTGATACTTGAACCCGTTGTGGATCCATGTCATAAACTAAGGCCGTAAAAGTTGGCGGCTGGATGACTATTTCACCCGACTTTTGAGGAAATACAGCATATTTTTGTTCTTCAACAATATAACTAATATTATTTTGCACCGTTTGGTAACGATTAGTGTCACCCAACGGAATAATTAGGGCATTTTTTGTTTTTGGAGCTTGATAATCTGCATCTAATAAACGCTTACTGTTGTAGACTCTAACCGTATAAACAATTTCTTGATTTACATAAGGTTTTGTTTGTTCAACATTAGTTTTTAATAATAAATCTTGTTGATCGAAATCATTATTATCTTGCTTTACACCTGCGGCTTCTACATTAATAGTCATTGGACTACTTTCTTCTTTGCCTATTTTAATCGCGGGAATAGATAAAACACCTATTTTTAAAGGCTTTAAAGTCACAACCCATTGACTTGTTGAACTGCTTTGACCATTAATGACTGAATAACTCATCTGACGAGCTGTTCCTAAAATAATAAACTCTTTTTGTAAAGCACTTAAATCAGGAACTCCTCCTTGAGCACCTGATTGAGTTAAAGTTAATTGAAAACTTTCATTAATAGTTACAGGAGAAGGATTTATTTCTACTTGTACTTCAGCATAAGCCAATAAACTTAAAGCATTTAAAATAATTACAAATAATAATTTATTCATTGATACCATCCACGTTCTCTGCGTATGTGATCGCGCAAAAATTTTTCTCTTAATAATCCACCGGGATCGTCAGGAATTAAGCGTAACCACTGTTCATTTGCTTTTTGTTGTTCTTTTTCTTCTGGCGTTTGAGCATCAGCTTTTTTGATTTTATTTTTCTTGTTTTGTTGATCTTTGTTTTGTTGCTCTTTGTTTTGCTGATCTTTATTTTGTTGATCTTTATTTTGTTGATCTTTATTTTGTTGATCTTTGTTTTGTTGATCTTTGTTTTGTTGATCTTTGTTTTGTTGCTCTTTGTTTTGCTGATCTTTGTTTTGTTGATCTTTGTTTTGTTGCTCTTTGTTTTGTTGCTCTTTGTTTTGCTGATCTTTATTTTGTTGATCTTTGTTTTGTTGATCTTTGTTTTGTTGATCTTTGTTTTGTTGAT